>CAYVOE010000295.1:0-6694 GCA_964452795.1 uncultured Nitrospiraceae bacterium | reverse complement strand
GAAGAGCGCCTGGTCATGCTCCTGGCCCTCGAGACCATCGACCTCGACGCCCTGCGCGCCCAAGACGGCGAAGGCCGCTTCTACCCGGCCGTGGCCGTGTTCCGGGGCCAGGTGTTCCGCCTCATGGGCGATCGGCTCCAGGAAGCCCCGGCCACCCTCCAGCCGGATCGCACCAGCCGCATCGAGGAATACCGGCTGACCTACAGCATCTTCGGCGAGGACGAGGAGAACCTCGGACTCTACTACCCCGAGGGCTACCAGTTGGGCGTGTTCTGGGCCTACGTCGACAAGGAGACCGGCTTCGGGAAGCCCCTGTTCCTCTCCGACATGCAGACGGCCTGGGACTACCTCAACAGCGTCAACGTGGTGCTCTGCTCCGGCGACACCACGGAAAAGCTGGCCATCTGGGACGACAACAACGACCGCTGGCCCGAAGTCAACACCGAGAAGGAGATGGGTCTCATGGGCTGGGCCCTGAAACGGACCCTCACCCGTCTCGAGAACTACGACCTCTACTACATCAAGGGCATCAAGGCCTACCGCGTCACGGTGGACGACCCCATACCGGCCGACCTCGACAGCGCCGTCGACGGTGCGCCCGCCGTGCCCGAAGGCCAGCCCTTCATTACCCTGACCTGGACGCCCCGGGACGAGAACAACCTGCCGGCGAAGAACCCCGACGGCTCGCCCCGGCGGGTGACCCAGAACTTCGCCGCCTATACGGCCACCGTGGAGTCGGTGGATCCCGAGGAGAACACGGTCATCGCCGAGCTGGCCCAGCGCCTGCGGTGGAGCGTCTCCCACGGCGTCGAACCCGTCACCCAGTCCTTCGGCCTGGGCGTCAAGGGCTGCATCGACTGCCACAGCATCGATTCGCCCTTCTTCACCGCCAAGGTCATGGTCGATCCCTTCGGCCCCGACGGACAGCCCGAGATGGTGCCGGCCTACGAGCTCATGGGGCTCAACGCCAACCAGTTGCGCTACGCCCACTTCCGCGAGGTCATCATCAAGGAAGAGGGCCACTGGCTCCTCATCGCCGTGCTGGCGCTCATCGCGGCCCACTTCATCTTCATCGGGCCCCGACCCGCGGTCCCCGTGTCCCTCGAGGCCGGCGGCAACGTGCGCTTCTTCCGGTTCCACGAGCGCTTCGCCTACTGGCTGGCGGCGGGCTGCGTGGCGGTCCTGGGCCTGTCGGCCATCGGATTCCGCCTCACGGGCCAGACCTCCGTGGGTGCCTTCGTGCGCGACACGCACCACGTGGTGGGCATCGTCGGCTCCATCGCCTTTGCCCTCCTCTTCCTCCTGTTGCTGCCGTACATGCTGCCCCGCGGCTACGACTTCAACTGGCGCTGGAAGAAGGAAGAAGGCCTGCGCCGTCCGCCGCGCTCGGGCAAGTTCAGCGGCGGCGAGAAGCTGGTGTTCTGGGGCACGGCCATCACCCTGGCGGGCGTGGCCGTCACCGGGCTGATCATCCACTACAACTACGACGTGCGCACCGCCAACCAGCAGTTCGTCTACATGCTTCACGACGGGTTCGCCGTATTGGCCGTGTGCTTCATCTTCGTCCACATGTACCAGATGATCCTGCTCCACCCGCAGGCCCTGCGCCGCGTCTTCGGCGGCCACGTGCCGGCGGCGTGGGTCGAGACCTACCGCAGCGAGTGGAAGCCCGCGCGCTAGTGACCCGCTCTTGAACCCATCATCGGCCCTCCGGCGGAAACCCCGCCGGAGGGCTTTCTCCATCCGGCCGGTTGTGGAAAGAGGGAAAATGAGGACGATTTCCGGAGCGATATTCGCGGCGCTGCTCCTTTGGAGCGCCGCCTTTGCGGCGGAGGAATCCGCCGACGGTCCGAAGATGGTGTTTCGCGCCTCCTTCATTCAGTACTCCTATTGCCAGAACTGGGAACCCGAACGGTGGCGCGAAGAGATGGACATGCTCAAGGCCGTCGGGATCGAGGAGCTCATCCTCCAGACCGTCGCCGACACGGGCAGCCGATACGCCGCGTACCCCACGCAGATCGACGGATACACCGCCGGTCCGACGGACATGGTGGGACGCGCCCTCGCCGCGGCGGAAGAGGCGGGCCTGCGCATCCGCCTGGGGCTGGGTTTCAACAAGGAATGGTGGGGCGAGATCGCGCGGGAGACCGCCTGGCTCGAACGGGAAGCCGCCGCCAACACGGCGATCGTGGACGAGCTTTGGTCGCGATACGGCCACAGCCCGGCCCTGGCCGGCTGGTACATCCCCCACGAGCTCAGCGCGGCGACGGCGCCCGCCGAGGAGCATCAGCAGCGATTCAACGCCTTCTACCGGACCATCGCCGCCCGGATCCGGGAGCACAGCGACCTGAACATTCGGGTTTCGCCGTTCTACAACTCATCCTGGAACGCCGGCGTGTCGCTGCCCGAGTGGACGGAACTGGTCAAGAACGTCCTCAAAGACACCGGGGTGGACGAGGTGGCGCTGCAGGACGGCGTCGGCGCCGGACACAACACCCTGGAACAGCTCCCTGCCCTCTTCGAGCATACGCAGCAGGCCACGGACGCGCTGGGGGTCCGGTTCCTGGCCAACATCGAGACCTTCGACACCGATTTTCGCCCGGCGCCTTTCGAGCGGATCGTCCGCCAGTTCGAACTCGAACGGCCGTATGTGGAGGGATTCATCGCCTTCAGCGTGAACCATTACCAGAGTGGCTGCAAGCCGGCCCAGGCCGACGGATACGCCGCCTACAAGGAGCACTACCTCCGTAACCGGTGAGATTGCGGCCCCGCACGACCATGATTCATCCCTTTCGAATGACACTGAAAACGGCGCGATTCATTCTTCGTCGCCGCTGGACCTGGCCCATGCTGTTGTTGCTTCTTCTGTTCCTGGCGGCCAACGCCCTCGCGTTCCGGCACGCCCGCGCCTTCACCCACTACGCCGAATCGGGCGAAGATACCGAGGATCCGGAGGACCTGTCCTTTGAGGACAAGGCCCGCATCCTCCTGACCGGTCCTGTCATGACGCGCCCCGAAAACCGGCGCCGTCCGCCCTTCTGGTACGGGTACAAGACCCACACCTTCCCCAGCTCCGGCGGCATCGAGCTCGAGGCCTGGCACCTCCCCCGCAACGGCGCCCCCGCCCTCGTCGTCATGTTCCACGGCTACGGCACCGCCAAGGCCAGCATGCTCGACGAGGCCAAAGCGCTGCGGTCGCTCGGCTGCAGCGTCCTCATGGTCGACTTGCGCGGCAGCGGCGGCTCGACGGGCTCCGTCACCACCCTGGGCTACCGCGAAGCCGACGACGTGGCCGCCGCGGCAGCCTACGCCCGCCGCCTCGAACCGGAAAGCCCCCTTATCATCTACGGCTCGAGCATGGGCGCCGTGGCCGTCCTTCGCGCCATGGCCCGCCGCAACGTTCGTCCCGACGGCGCCATCCTGGAATGCCCCTTCGACAGCATGTTGTCGACCGTGAAGAACCGCTTCAAGATGCTGGGCGCGCCCGCCTTTCCCGCCGCCCACCTCCTCGTGTTCTGGGGCGGGCTCCAGTTCGGCTTCAACGGTTTCCGCCACGACGCCACCGAATACGCCGCCGACGTGGAGGTCCCCGTCCTGCTCATCGGCGGCGACCGGGACCGCCGCGTCACCGTCGATCAGCTCGAGGACGTCTACGCGGGCCTGGCCGGACCCAAGCGCCTCGAGATCTTCGAAGGAGCCGGACACGGCGGATACGTCGACCGCGACGGCCGACGCTGGCGACGAGCGGTCCGCGCCTTCCTCGAAGCGTGCCTCGAATCGTCGGCCTCGGCCGCGTGACGAACGCGCGACGGGCTCAGGAATCGGCCGCGAGGATCCCCACGCTGCCGTTGACGGTCTGAAGGTGCAGGCCGGGGCCGCCACTGCCCACTTCCCCCTTCACGCGCTTGCCCAGGATCTTGCCTTCGACCTGAAGCGGGAAATCGGTCCGAATGCCGCCGTTCACGGTCTGCGCTTCAACCCGGAAGGCGGCGCTCTTCGGCAGGGTCACCTGGACCGCGCCGTTCACCGTGTCGCAGGAGATTCCTTCCCACGCTTCCGGCACGGCGGTCTGGACGACGTCAACCGAGCCGTTGGTCGTCTCGCCGGAGAATTTCAGCGGGAAGCCCTCGCAGTGAACGCTGCCGTTGGTGGTGCGCGTCTCGACCACTCCGGACGCTTCGTGGATCGCGATCTTCCCGTTGGTGGTCCGGGCCGTCACGTTCCCCGCGATTCCTCGAACGGAGACGCTGCCGTTGGAGGTCTCCAGCACGAGGCGGGCGTCCCGGGGCACCCGCAAGCGGACGTCGGCTCGGTACTGAATGCCCCACGCGCTCTTGGGCTCCTTCACCTCGATGGTCAGACCGTCTTCGCGCGCCTCCGCCTCGACCCGAATCTTTTCCAGGAGCTCGTCCGCGTTCCGCTCGCTCACGGAGCGGCCCCGCACCCGCTTTTCGACCTTGTACTCGATCTCGGGCCGATCCCACGGCGTCACCTCGATGAACCCGTTGATGGCCTCGACCTCGACCTCCGGCGCCGAACCCGCCTTGACCCGATTTCCCGTATCCGCCGTGAAGTCCCGGCCGTCTTGTACCGCCGCCGACGCAACCCACACGAAGACACCCATCGCCGTCACCAGGATCACCATCGCCGCTACGCAGAACACTACCCGCGTCATGCCAGCCTCCTTTCGTCGCGGACGCATTGACCGCCGCGTCGTTCGATCACCTGAAAGCCCCGTGCGGTTCCCGAAAGTACGAAAGCATGCTCCGTGCCGCTTTTCTTGTTCCGGTACAACTTCCCGTCCCGACGCCACTTGCGGCCGCTTCGGCGCCGGCCGCGGCCGCACGCGGATGGCGTGCTTCGCGCACCTTTGGCAATTTTCGCCCATCCCGCCGCGATACGGCAGCGAAATCGGCGGATACCGGCAC
Organism: uncultured Nitrospiraceae bacterium; assembly: GCA_964452795.1. Lineage (GTDB taxonomy): Bacteria > Hydrogenedentota > Hydrogenedentia > Hydrogenedentales > SLHB01 > CAYVOE01. Next base: position 1,766 of record CAYVOE010000295.1, on the reverse strand, counting down.
CGGGTCGCGGGCTTTCCGCTCGTACCGGGCCTTAAATGCATTGAATATCCCGGAAAGGCGCGGCTACACTGGCAGCCGGTAGCGACAACCCCTGGTTCACGGAGGCTGGAACCGGTTACGATGCCGCCATCCAAGTCAAGGCCGAAGTCCAACGGAAGAGGGGCCTCCAAGCCCGCCCCGCGCATGACCATACGCCAGTTCGCGCGGGAGGTGGGCGTATCCATCGGCACCGTGTCCCGGGTGCTCAACCGCCATCCCGCCGTGAGCGACGAGACGCGGCGCAGGGTATTGCAGCGCATCGAGGAGCTGGGCTACGAGCCCAGTCCCACGGCCCGGGCCCTCTCCACGGGACGTTCCCAGGTCGTCTCCGTCTGGATCGGCAACCTCAACAGCCGTTACGTCATGGCCTTTCTCGGCCAAATCGAGCAACGCCTCACGGAAGTCGAGTACGAACTGCTGCTGCGCAACCTGTGGCATCGGCCCCTGGACCAGCCCCTCACGCCCATCAAGGCCGACGGCATCATCGTACTCGACGAAACGGCCTGGGTCGAGAAACTCCAGGCGGCCCGTCCCCGCGTGCGGGCACCCCTCGTGAGCATGGGCAAGTTGTGGGTCAGCACGGTGGACCATGTGGGACTGGACCTGAGCGTGGGGACGCGGGAATCGGTGCAGCACCTGGCGGAGGCGGGTTGCCGGCGGATCGCCTACGTGGCGCCCAAGGTGCGGAACACGCCCGACAACATCCAGTACCGCGCCTATCTCGAGGCAGTGGAGGCGGTGGGACGAGCGCCCGAGGTCATCGCGTCTCCGCGCATCGGCGACCGGGCCCGGGTCGAGGAGACCCTCGAAGCCTACCTGTCCGGACAGCGCTGCCCGGACGGGCTGGTGTGCTACAACGACGACCACGCCTTGGCGGCGTGCCGGGTGCTGCGCCGCCACGGGCTGCGGATCCCCGAGGATGTGGCGGTGGTGGGCTGCAACGGACTGCTCGAGACGGAGTACCTCGAGCACCCGCTGAGCACCATCGTGCTGCCCGTGGCACAGGCCTGCGCCGAGGCCTGGCGCCTGCTCGAGGCCCGCATGGAAGATCCCGACCAGCCCGTTCAGTCGGTGGTGCTCCAGCCCCGGCTCGAGGTCCGCGACTCCTCCCGCCGACCCTGACCCGGTTTCCCCCGCTCGCGCTTGTCCGCGCCGCGCTGCAAGCCCGCCGTGTTACGCCCTCACCTCTGGACTTGGATGGGGAAATGCCCGCTCCGAAACACGCGAGACGGCGTCGTCGAAGGCCGCTTACGGCTCTTGCGGACCGGCGCGCGGGTCCCGGAGCGGAAAGGGAGCCCGGGCCGTCGTTAGCCGCCCAACAGTTGCAGGGCCGTCTGGGGCACGATGTTGGCCTGGGCCAGGATCGAGGTGCCTGCATTGACCAGGATCTGGTTGCGGGTGAAGGCAATGGTTTCGCGGGCCATGTCGGCGTCGCGGATGGCGCTTTCCGAAGAAGCCGAGTTCTCCTCCTGGATCGCCAGGTTGTTGATGGTGAACTCGAGCCGGTTCTGGATGGCGCCCAGGGTGCTGCGCACCGACGACACGCTCTTGAGGGCGTTGTCCACGATGGTGAGGGCCGACACGGCGCCCGCCACCGTGGAGATGCTCACCGTGCTGACGCCGAGGTCGTTGGTCTTGGCGCCCGTGAGGCTGATGGTGAGGGTCTGGCCGGCCTGGGCGCCCGCCTGGAGCGTCACCGTCTGGGCGGAGCTCAACACGCGGATGCC
>CAYVOE010000294.1:0-6704 GCA_964452795.1 uncultured Nitrospiraceae bacterium | reverse complement strand
CTTAAGGATGACGTTCTCGACGTCGTCGCCCACGTAGCCCGCTTCGGTGAGGGTGGTGGCGTCGACCACGGCGAAGGGCACGTCGAGAATGCGGGCCAGCGTCTGGGCCAGCAGGGTCTTGCCGCAGCCCGTGGGGCCGATGAGCAGGACGTTGGACTTCTGGATTTCGACGCCGTCGATCTCGCCGCCCGACGCGATGCGCTTGTAGTGGTTGTGCATGGCCACGGACAGGATGCGCTTGGCCCGCTCCTGACCGATGACGTACTGCTCGAGGAACTCCTTGATTTCCTGAGGCTTGGGCACCTTCATGGTGCGGCTGACCCCGCGTCGCGCCCGATCCTCCGCGACGATCTCGCCGCACAGGCTGACGCACTCGTCGCAGATGTTCACATCCGGCCCGGCAATCAGTTTGTTGACCTCGTCGTGGCGTTTACCGCAAAACGAGCAGGTCGGGACATCTCCACGGTTGCGATGCGGAGCCATAAAAACCTCCTAAACTCACTCAGAACTCCGCTCCAAGGTATAGCAGTTTCCCGGGCGGGTTGTCAATAATATTCTTCGCCCGGGCCCTGGATGCGGATTGATCCACCCCTATTGTGCCCGCTGTACGACCCATCGGTCAAGTCAGGACAGCCCGGCCTATGTCTCCAAACAAACGCCGCCCTCGCACCCGGTATTTCCAAGTGCTTGGCACGTCTCTGTTTCCTACAATACCGGAACCGGGCCCGAAGTTCCGGGCCCGGACAGCGGGATGGACGGAGCGGGAGCACCCCGGTCGCCGTCCGACGAGGACCCCCGGTCCTCAGTCGCGGCGCAGGACGTCGTCGATGATCCCGTATTCCTTGGCTTCTTCGGCCCCCATGAAGAAGTCGCGGTCGCTGTCGCGACGGATGACTTCGATGGGTTGCCCGGTATGCTTGACCAGGATCTCGTCGATCATCTCGCCGATGCGGATCATCTCCCGGGCCTGGATGTCGATGTCGATGGCGGCGCCGCGCACGCCCCCCGACGGCTGGTGAAGCAGGAACCGGGAGTAGGGGAGGGCATAGCGCTTGCCCTTGGTGCCCGCGGCCATGAGGATGGCGCCCATGCTGGCGGCCTGCCCGAGGCAAATGGTGGTGACGTCGGGCTTGATGTGCTGCATGGTGTCGTAGATGGCCAGCCCGGCGGTGACGCTGCCGCCGGGCGAGTTGATGTAGAGGCTGATGTCCTTGTCGGGGTCGTCCGCCTCGAGGAACAGGAGCTGGGCGATGATGTAGTTGGAGACGTAATCGTCAATCGGCATCCCCAGGAAAATGATGCGGTCGGCCAGGAGCCGGGAGTAGATGTCGTAGGGACGCTCCCCCCGGGCTGACTGCTCGTATATGGTAATGGCGCGAATGTCCGGCGGAGTGATGTCCTTCACGATGACCTCTGACTTCCTACAGCTCTAGTGCTGATGATCCGGGCCGTGTTCATGATCGTGATCGTGGTCGTGGTCATGACCGTGTTCATGATCGTGATCATGCTCTTCTTCGTGCTCAAGTTCCTTGTCCGTGATCTGAGCGCTGTCCATGACGACCTTGATGGCCTTGCTGCGGAGGATGCGGGCCTGGTAGCTCCCGATCTGGTCCTGCTCTTCGAGGTACTGGGCCACCAGGGAGGATTCGAGGCCGGCCCGCGTCGCCATCGCCGAGATCTCCTGCTCCAGGTCGTCCTCGGTAACCTCGAGGCCCTCGGCTTCGGCGATCTCGTTGAGGACGAGCAGGGACTGGACCTCGTGTACCGCCTCTTCCTCGGCTTCCTTGCGCAGCCGCTCTTCGTGCTCGCGGATCTGGGCCATGGGCACGCGCCGCGACAGGAGCTGGCGGATGCGGTCTTCGAACAGGCCGTTGGCGATCCGCTCGATCAGCGACTTGGGCATCTCGAAAGTGCTGGACTTGATGACGCTCTCGAGGGCGCGGGCTTCGGCGAAGCGATCGCTCTGTTCCGTGGCGCTGGTGGAAAGCTGCTCGCGGATCTTCTCGCGCATCTCGTCGACCGTCGAGTATCCCATGAGCTTGGCGAGCTCGTCGTTGACTTCCGGCATGTTGCGCCGCTTGATCTCGTTCACCTTGAGGGTGAACTCGGCGGTCTTGCCCCGCAGCGACTCGACGCCGTAGTCTTCGGGGAAGGTGACGGTCGTCTGCAGTTCCTGGCCCGCACGGGAGCCCTGCAGGGCCTCTTCGAATTCGGGGAAGAACCGGCGCGTGCCCAGCACGTAAGGATAGTTCTCGGCGGATCCGCCGGGAAACTCCTCGCCGTCGACGGTGCCCTTGAAGTCGAGGATGACCTGGTCGCCTTCCTGGGCCTCGCCGTCTTCCAGCGTTTCATACACGGCGAAGCGCTTGCGCTGCTCTTCGATCGTCTCGTCCACGTCCTTGTCGTCGACGGTGATGACGGGACGTTCGACGTCGATGCCGCGGTACTTGCCGAGCTCGACCCGGGGCGCCACCTCGAACTTCAAGGTGAAGTTCAGCGGCTCGTCGTCGGGACGGGAGCCCTCTTCATCGAGTCCTTCGATGGTGGGGGCCGCCAGCGGCTGCAGTTTCTTCTCTTCGACGAGCCGTTCGAAGGCGGCACTCACGAGCTTGGCGTCAACCTCGCCCTGCACGACCTTCGAGAACTTGCGCTCGAGAAGGCGACGCGGCACCTTGCCCCGGCGAAAGCCCGGCACTTCCGCCTCGCTCTTGAGCTCGTCGAACATCTCCTCGGCCTTTTTCTTCCGGTTGGCCGGCGGGACGGACACCTTCACTTCGTAGGCGCAGTCGCCTTTGTAGTCCACTTCGAAGGAAGGCGGCTCCACGAAGACGTCTTCTTCCGCTTCCCCTTCGGCCGCGTCCGGCGCCGTTTCGGGTTCCTCGGTCGCGGCGGCCGCCGTGATTTCTTCGTCGGTGCCGGGGGTGGTTTCGTCGTCTTTGTGCTCGTTCTCGGTCATAATTGGACGTACTCTACGGTTGGTGGGCGAGGCGGGACTTGAACCCGCACATCTTTCGATACTGGATCCTAAGTCCAGCGCGTCTGCCAATTCCGCCACTCGCCCACAATTCTACTCTGAAACGGATTGGCTGTGCCAAACAGACAAGTCTCAGCGCCGTGGATCCGGAGCGTTGCATCCGATCGCAAGGCTGTCCCGAGCGGGTGGTCGGCGCGTTCGTCCCGATATGGGCGTCGCGGCGGCGCGAAATCTCCCACTCGTCCCTCGTTGGCCGCCCCTCCGGGGCGGGCGGCCGCGCGGAGCGGCGCTCGATCCGCGACTCGTGCCTGAATCCAAGACTCACGAGCGAACCATGCTACATCACTCGACACGGGGAATGCAATTCCCGGATGAGCCGCGGACGGCGACGGAGCGGTGTCTGAGCCGGGCTTCCTATCGGCGCAACGCCCGCGCGCGGGGTCTTCATTCCGTTTCCGTCAATCCGATGCCGCCGGCGCCGTTTCGATGCGTCAGGCCGTCACGTATTTCGCGTAATCGGTGACCAGCAGATGAACCGGTTCCTCGTCCTCCTCGAGGGCGGGGAATCGGCCGATGGGGGCATGGAACCGGTTGTCCTTGTTGTCGTCGTTGACGCGGCTGACCTCCCCGATGAGGACGGGGCCTTTGCCTTTCTCGCCGTAGAAGCGGTGGTACATGCCCGGCTCGAGGCAGATGCTCTCTCCGGGCTTCAAAATGACCTTGCCTCCCGCTTCGACGGTGCGCTCCACGCCGTCCGTCTTCACCCGCACGGGGGTGTCGGCCAGATCTTCGTCGGGCGTGGAGTTGTAGAGCTCGACAACCAGGTTGCCGCCGCCGCGGTTGATGATGTCTTCCATTTTGAACCAGTGGAAGTGGAGCGGCGTCTCCTGTTCCTCTTCGGCCACCATGATCTTCTCGGCGTAGGTCTTGCCCGTCTCGTCGCCGGCGCGGCCGTTGCGCAGGGTGAACAGGGTGAGCCCCCGCCGCTCGAATTCGCCCGAGCCGAAATCGGTGATGTCCCAGCCCAGCATGTTGTTCACAATCTCGGCGCACTCGCGGCCCTTGCCCTGCCAGTCGCGGGGCCCCCAGAACGCCCACGGCGGCAGCGCGAACCGGTGCTCGGCGAAGAATTCCTTGGTTCGCTCAATGATGCGGTTTACTTCACTTCGTTTCATGGTGCGGAATCCTCTTTCGTTGATCCGGGGAAGGATAGCCCATTTCACCCCTCGGAACCAAGGCCGTGCCCCGCGATTGGAACGGAATATATCGACAGAGGCTATCTAATAAATATACCATATCTAGTTATGAGTTTCTAGCTGAGAACGATTGGGGTTGACGCTCCTGTTACGCCGGCGCACCATCCTCCCCGGCCGGAAGCGGCGTTCATGGCTCCGGACACGACGCCCAGGCCCGGGTTTTATTGCGGGATAGAAGGTATGGGGGCGGTTGCAGGAGCCGTCCGAAGGGTGTAGAATGTCTAGGACGAAAGATGTTAGAGGGGAGAGATCGGCGAAGTGCGACCCCGGTGTTCGGGCCCGCCCGCCGCGGCCGCTCCTCGGACATCCGGTTGGGGGACTCAGGCAGGTAGCTTCTCTAAGGCATTTTCGACGCGGCGGCTCCGCGAGCGGTTCCCGGCTCGCGGTCGGTCCGACGGGTTAGCATGAAAGGAGAGTGCCGTGAAGTGCGCATGGGTGACCGGAAGTTGCGTGACGTTGACAGGTGTCGTGGTGCTGGCCCTCGCTCCCTTCCTGGTGCCGGAGCCCCTCCATCCGGGAGTTGAGGGCGACGGGTCCGATGCCCGGGTCTTTCGCGGAGGCGACATCGTCTTTACGACAGCCGCCGATACCGAATCCAGACCCGATACGCTCATGACGTTTACCGAGAGCAAACCCCGCGAACTGGGTCGATTGTTCGTGAACAGCCGGGGGAAACTCGAGTTTCAGGGAGACGCGGAGGCCTCGGCTCAGGCCTTCTTCAACGAGGTCGTGGACCGGTGGAACCGCCGCACCGCCACCGCTTCTCGAGAAGGAGGCACGCCGATTTCGCCGTGATCCGTCGGCACACCAACCCTGTTTGGAACGCTATTGACATGCGGGGCTGCGGTGTGTCTTAATATGGGGCTATGGGTGAAACATTAGCACCATTCCGGTATTTGCGTCCCGAGTATATGGCGGTGGACCCGGCACCGATCTCGGCCGGCCGGCTACGGGTGGAGCGGGAGTTTGCGCCCCACGACCACGACACCATGATCGTGGTGCTGGCCCTCGACGGACGCGGAACCCACACAACCATCTACGGTGCCGAGACCGTCCACCCCGGCGACGTGTACATTCTGCGTCCCGGCATGTGGCACTCCTTTCAGGATTGCGAGGATCTGGAGGCGCTGGTCTGCTATTTCGAGCCGGAGCTTCTGCACACGGATTTATCGTGGCTCCTCGAGGATCCCGCGCTGAATTACCTGTTCCGCGTGGGGCCGCGCTCGCTGGATAAGAAGGGGGTAATCTCGGTACACCTCCCCGACGAGGTGCGGACCGAGTGCCAGCAGGCCCTCGAGGGGTTGGTGAAGCTCGAAGGGCTCGAGCCCGTTCGCGCGCGCACCATGCTCGTGGGGTACCTGCTCGTGCTCCTGGGGCACGTCGCCCGTTGGGCCGCCCGGGAGTTGCGCCTGCCGCCGCACAAGCCCACCGATCGCGTGCACCGGGTCGTCATCGAAGGCACCCGCCTGCTGAAGGACGACTTGTCCCGCGACTGGACCCTGAAAGAGCTGGCGGACTCCCTGGGCGTCGAGAAGTCGTACGTGGTCCGCTTGTTCAAGGCGCAGACGGGCCTGTCGCCCATGGCGTACCTGGCCCATTGCCGGGCCGAGCGGGCCGCCACCCTGCTCCTGACGAGCGACGAGACCATCACCGACATTGCGCAACGGGTGGGGTGGACGGATCCCAACTACTTCGCCCGCCGGTTCAAGGCGCACTTCGGTGTCAGCGCCTCCACATATCGTGAACAGTTCGCGGAACGCGTGGGGCGGGCGAACGCGCACCTCAACTCCACGGGCTGACCGGGACGCCATCCGCAATTCGCGCGTCGGCCGGACGGAGCCGCGTATGGGGGTGATCTACTCGTCCAGGGCCTCCACGCAATCCAACATCTCTTCCCGCAGCCGCATCACGGTCTCGCCGTTGTGGGCGTCGTCGAGCATGTAGCGCGCCACGCCCAGGGCGGCCTGGCTCAGGGACTGCCGGGATAGTTCCGCCACGGTGTCGAAGAGTCCGCCGATCCGCTCCCGAGCCGCATCGCCGAGGTCCGGGTCGGACAGCTTCTCGCGCAGGGCGATGAGGATGCGGGCATCCTCGAGGGATTCGCGCACGGCTTCCCAGCGGCGGCTCGTCGTTACGGTGCCGTCGGGATTCTGGTAGACCAGGGGGTATTCCAGCTCGATGGGGTCCCACATGGACGGCCCCACGTTGTAGCACCAGTACCCGATGCCTTCGGCGCCGAAGTGCCAGGCCTGGATGGCCGGCAGCCGATACTGAGCGACCACATTGATGGTCTTGGTGTTGGCGCCGATGGGACGCGCATATCGGTAGAAGCAATCGTAACTCCACAAGGTCTTGCCTGTGCTTCGGAGGAAGCGCATCTCCGGCGAGTCATCGGCCAGCATGTGGAAGCCGGGGCACCAGATCGCCGCCACTTCGTTCAGGGCCTCATACATCGCCAGGTCCGCAGGGCCGTT
>CAYVOE010000293.1:0-6708 GCA_964452795.1 uncultured Nitrospiraceae bacterium | reverse complement strand
CTGGACCAGGTCTCGAGGACATGCAGGCGCGTCTGGCCCCGCAGCCAGGTCTCGATGAGGTGCTTGCGGAACACCCCGCCCGGATAGATCATCTGGGAGTAAAAATCCGACGCCGCCACCTGGATGGCCTGGGCCTGGACGGGCGCGCCCGCCCCGGCCAGGAGCACCTGTGTGATGCCCAGGGCCGAACCGCCCCAGGTGCCCACCTTCCCGTCGCTCCAGGGCTGGTTGCGGATCCATTCCACCGTGTCCACGCCGTCCTGACGCTCGCCCCAGCCGTCGTCGGCGAAGACGGGGTCTCGGTCGCCTTCGCTGTCGCCCCGGCCCCGGGTGTCCTGGACCACGAAGACATAGCCCCGGGCGTTGATGGCCTCGGCCAGTTGGGGCCCGGCGCCGCGTCCGTAGACGGACCGGGCCAGAATGGCCGGAAACCGGGGCCCGCCCTCCGAGGGGACGTAGAAATCGGTGGCCAGCTTCACGCCGTCCCGCATGGGGATGTGCACCGTATCGGCCGCGGCGCCTCGGATCGCCGCGAAAAGGATCGCCGCAAACAGGAAAACACGCCAATGCTTCATGTGTGACCCCTTCATCGCGGAAACGCTCCCTGGATTCCACCCGATATTGCGTTATTACTATACGACAACGGCCCGCCGGCCCGCCAGCCCCGAGGTTGTTTCGCGGGGGCGGGGCCGATTAATATGGCGCCGCGCGGCCGCGGCCGGCACGCCTCTCAGGCGGGAGCGCCGGACACACGAGGATGGGCGCGGCGCCGTTGACCGTATCAAGAGCAAACCGCGGAGGATCCCGTCATGACCGAACCCGTCGCACCGCCACCCGGAGCCGCCCCTTACCCGCCCCCGCCTCCTCCGAAGAGCAGCGGGCTCAAGTGGCTCATCGGATGCGGCATCGGCTGCTTCATCATCCTCATCCTCCTCGGCGTCATCATGGCCGCGGGCGGATATTTCCTGGCCCGGCAGTTCCCCGAGCTCAAGGCCACGATGGCCTCCCAGTTGTCTCAGCAGTATGAACAAGCGAAGACCGCGGGCGAAGTGCCGGCCGAGCACATCCCAACCTTCGACGCCATCGTCAACGCCGTCCAGCAGGAGGAGACTTCGTTCATGGGCGCCGTCATCGGCATGGCCGCGGTGATGGGATCCATCCAGGACAGCACCGTGTCGGCCGAGGAGGCGGAGGCGGCTCAGGCCACCCTCGAACTGCTCCAGACGAATCCCGACGTGGGCCTCATGGAAGGCGGCCAGTTCGTCGAGAGCCACCCCGTCTTGCAGCAAAAGGTCCAGGAACTGCAGCGAGACCTCCAGCCCAGCCCCTGAGGCCGGACCCTTTCGCACGCATACATCGACAACCCGCTCCGGACGACCCGGAGCGGGTTTTTCTATGCCTTGTTAGAGGATTTTCACGTACACGTCCGTTGGACGAAGGCGCCCTAACTCGGACGCCAGTCGGGGCCGTCGTCGGGCAGGTTCAACTCCGGATCGAGGCGTTCGTTCTCCTTCATCATCTCGTCCCAGGTCACCGAAGTTCTCCGATAAGCCGCCATCCGCCCCAGGATGGACGTGAGCGTGCTGTGGGCGCTTTCCTCGGCGTTGTTGATCACCCGCCCCTCCCGGATGGCCGACACGAAGTCCTGGATGTTCGCCACCGCGCCGTCCTGGTAGATGTTGGGGCATTCGCCGCCCGGCCAAGTCCCGTCCTTGTGGCCGATCCGCACCCGGCCGCCGTAGTGGGTGTCGATGACGCCTTCCGTGCCGTAGACGCGCGCGCAGATGTCGTCGAATCCCGGCGCGAACTGGTTCGAGCTGAAATCGAGCAACACCCCTTCCGGGTATTCGTACGTCACGATGAAGTGGTCCCAGCAATCGCCCACGTCGGTCCGGGCCTTGCGCCCTCCCGTGCCCCGGGCCTTCACCGGATGCCCCCCCAGGATCCAGTTCGCCACGTCCAGGGCGTGGATGTTCTGCTCCACGATGATGTCGCCCGAGAGCGGTATGTCGAAGACCCAGTTGAGCAGTCGGGCGGTCTCGGTCCCCGGCGGGGCTTGCATGCCCAGGCGCCCGGTATGGTAGTAGGCCTGCCCGCACACGGGCTTGCCGATCCGGCCCTCGTGGACCAGTTTGATCCCTTCCTGGTACACCGGCGTGGACCGGGTCTGGAAGTCCACCCACGTGCACAGGTTCGGCGCCGCCTCGGCCGCCTTCACAATGGCCATGCATCCCGGCACGTCCACCGCGATGGGTTTGGCCAGGTAGACGTGCTTGCCCGCCTCGAGGGCCGCCACCGCCTGTTCCGGATGGAAGTAGGGCGGACTCTCCACCGCCACGGCGTCCACGCCCGACGCGATCAGCTCCTTGTACCCGTCAAGCCCCACGTACCGCCGCTCGGGTCCCACGCCGAGGCGCTCGCCCGCCGAATCCACGCGAAACCGGAAATAGTCGTGGAGGGCCACCACCTGCGTCTCCGAGTGTTCCTGGAAGAGATGGCCGATCCAGGGGCCTCGGCCGCCGCAGCCCAGGACGCCCAGCTCCACTTTACTGTTGGCCGCATAGGCCCGGGCCGACTCGGGCGCGATGATGGTGAAGGAAGCGGCCGTCGCCGCCGTTTTCAGGAAATCCCGCCTGTCCATGACGCTCCTCCGCTTGCCGTGGGCCCGACGCGGACGGCGTCCGGCCCGGATCCTCTTCCTTAATTCCACCGTCCACAGGGTAGCCGCGACCCGCCCGCGGCTCAAGCGGTCCGCGCCCGAAGCGTAAAGCGACCTCGGCAGGATGCCGACCTATAGGAACAGGGACCGTTCAAGATGACCGTGCAGGCACCGCAAACGGGGGCGCTTCGGCAGGGTCGGGCGCCCTATTTCACCCGGCTGCCGCCGCTGAGCAAGCGGTCGGCCGATCCGTGGTACCTCCGCCTCGGGGGCGACGTCGCCACCCTGCTTCGGGCCGACAACACCCCCGTGCTCGAGGTGCACCGCGACGAGGCCGCTCGGTACATGCGCTTTCGCTACGACGTGTTCCGCGGGCGCATCGTCACCTTCGCCGTGGTGCCCGGCGCCAAGGAATACACCTTCCGCCTGCCGAGCCTCGCCCGGAGCCGTCTCCTGGACTGGATCCCCCGGCGGTCGGAGGCGGAGTTGCGGCGCGAAGTCCGGTTTGCGGGCGGCGCCGTTGCCCTGCTCGGGGCGCTCCATCTGGTGTTGCCCGCCTACCTGTCCGCCGTCGCCGGCGTTGCACTGCTGGCGATCGCCGCCTTCGCCGTCGCCGCGCCCGCGCGGTCCCGCTACGCCGTCAACGCCGTCGCCCTGCTCCTGGCCGGACTCTGGGCCCTCCTGCCGGGGCATTCGGAAGGAATCGATCCGCGCTCGTTGCCGCCGGAAGAGTTCCTCATCCCCGTGGCGATCGGCAGCATTCTGCTCCTTTCCGCCGTGGGCCAGTTCTCCATGCTCGGCTCCAACCATCTGCTCCGGGCGGCTCGGGAGTTAAGAGACCGGCGCGAATCCATCGTGCCCGATCGGTCCGACCTCGTCCGGCGCCTGTCAGCAGCGCTTTTCATCGCCGCCGTGCTGTGCGCCCTCGGCGCCGGCGCGCTGTCCGTCCTTTCGGCCGCATCCATGCTCGACGGCACTTTTGCCGATCGCGTCGCCTGCGCCGTGCTGGCGGGCCTCCTGCTGGTGTCGGGCGCGGTGCTGCGCGTCAAACGCCGCGCCGTCCCCTACGCCGAGGCCAAGGTCTCCGGACAGCTCCTCGCGAGCCTCATACCTCTGATCTTTTGGGCGGTCGTGATAGGCTTCATGGCGCGAAGCCCCGGCGAAGGATACACGGGCGTCCTTTCGGGCGACTTGTCGTTCCTCGCCCGTCCCTATGTATGGGGATCCGTGGTGGCCAGCGTCCTTCTCTTCAACCGGGGATTCAACCGCGTCATGGAACGGGAACTCGAAGAGCACCGGATCTGATCCCCGGCCCGAGAACGAAGGATGTGGACAAACTCGGGAAGCTCTCCCGCGCGGCGCGTCTACTCCGGCAACGAAATGATCATCCCATAGCGCGGCGCCACGGCGAGGATGCGTGCCACATCGGGCGGGGGCGCGGACTCGCTTGGGTCCTCGGAGCGCTGCCCGATCTCGGCGAAGAAGGCCTCGATCCCGGCGGGTATGGCCCACATGAGCATGCGGGCAGGTTCGCCGGACGCGTTCATGAAGCGATGAGGGATGCCCCGCGGGGCGTGAACCAGCATGCCCGCCTTCCCCACTACCGTCCGCTCGCCCAGCGTGAACTCGATTTCCCCTTCCTGCACATAGAAGGCTTCGTCTTCTCGCGTGTGGGTGTGAAGCGGCGTACCGTTCCCGGGCGACACGAGCATCTCAAGGGCGGTGTACGCGCCGCCGGTGTCGGCCCCGGTCGCCTTGAAGGTGTAGAGGTCGCCCACGATCCACCATCGTTCGCCCGCCCGCGCCTCGCGCGTCGTTGCCGCCGATTCCTCTTGCATGCCTATACCCTCGTGAAGGTTCCGTCTCGCCCCGGAAAGCCGGAATTGGGAAGCAGGACCCAAACCCCGATCGTCCCGTTCACCATTGGGCCTGCAGGATCGCAGGCATACCCTTCGGAACATGTGTGATACAGCATACGGCGAAGCGGCCGCGGGATGCAATGGAAATGCGACGGTTTTTCGGCCCGGACAAGGCCGCCGTTTCAGCCTTCAATCCCGTCGCGGATCGCTCAGTTGAACACCAGGCTCCCGTAGGATTCCTGGCCCGGTTCCGCCACCCACGCGGAGGTCTCCCGGGTGACGTTGCGCCGCTGACGGATGAAGTTGGCGGGCACGCGGGCGTTGGCCCGGGGCACATAGCCCAGCGTGCGGTAGGGAATGGCGATCTCCGCCGCCCAGCCCGTGGTGTAGGTCCTGGTCACGGCGGTCCACTCCCCGTTCCACGCGGCATTGGCGCCCCGGGCGTCGAAGCGGGCGCCGAGGGGGTTCACCACGAAGCGCAGGGGCTCGCCGGTGGCGTCGAGGATCCGGACCTCGAAGGATTCCTCGTCCTCGAGCGGTTCATCGTACCCCGTGCGGACCGCCGCTACGGTGTCCATCCGGTCGTCGCGGGCGTAGACGGCCACGTAGAGCGTGTCCTCCGTATGGCAAAGCCGGATCTCGCTCTGATGAACGGCAAACTCGTTGCCACGCCCGTTCACGAATCCGTCCACCTCCGCCACCCGGGGCCACGCCGCCTCCTTGAACGACGCGTCCATCACCGGCGCCGTCGCCACGCCGGGCACCGCGCCGATGCCCGGCCCCGAGTACGCCCCCAGGGCCACGTACCGCAGCATGGGCGGATCCGTCTCGCCCGATCCCGTGATGCGCAGGTAGCGAGCCCGGACCGGCGGGTCGAGCAGGAGCGGACCCTGCACGCCGCCCGCGACCTGCGACGTCACCGCGGTGACCTCCCGATAGGACTTGCCGTCGACGCTCTGCTCCACCACCAGCTTCCCCACCCGGGCCGCCTCGAAGTCGATGCGGCACACAGGACCGGGCGGCGTCAGCAGTTCCAGGGTCGCCACGGCCCGGGGCTCCTCGTCGACGTAGGAAGGACGGGTCGGGAAGATCAGCGGACGGTGCCCCGCGGGCGCCTTCACCGGGCGGTACGGAAGGAGCTGAATCCCGAAGACGATGCTGGCGGGCGGAAACTGGCCGTTGGCCGTCATGATGGCCACGATCTGCTCGCCCCGTTCCCGGGGAACGTTGGGGTCCAGGTCGACCTGATCGGTCACCAGCGTCGCCGCCTTCCGCAGCACGTCTCCGGACCGATCGGCGGCGAACCGACCCTCCAGCTCCAGGTAATCCAGCATATGCCCGTAGAGCCGCTTCACCAGCGCCTCCGACTCGCGCGAAAGCCCGCGCGACCGCTTGAGCGCCTGCAGGAAGGCCTCCCGCTCCGCCTGGGGCGACCGCCCGGCCACGGTCTGCCGGTTCAGCCGGTCCGCCAGCGCCGTGATGGTGGTCTCGTAATCCGCCCCGTCGAGGGGAGTCTCGAAGAAGTCCGTCAGGTCCTCGCCCGGGGCGATGGGCTGAGTCAACGAAGGCGGCGGCGCCTCCTCGAGGGCGCGTTCTTCCCGGCGATCACGAATCGCCCCCGGACGCCGGTCCTTTTCGGTCACCGGCGGCTGATCCTTCGGCCGCGCGAAGTTCGGGCTGCCCCCGGCGGTCGCCCCGTCGTCCGCTCCGGCCGCCCACAACAGTATCAGGCACAGCACGCGCATGTATCGTCTCCAATTGCCGGATTATTCTTTCGCCGCGAAGCGGCCGCGCCCCGCACCCGATCAGGTGTCGCGCTCGACGATGTAGCGGGCCAGTTCGCGGAACGTGTCGGCCTCGGACCCGAAGGGCTCGAGCGCCTCCAGGGCCGCCGCCACCGACCGATCGGCCAGTTCGCGGGCCTGCGTCAACCCCACCAGCCCGGGATAGGTCGACTTCTCATGGGCCGCGTCGGCGCCCACGGCCTTGCCCAGCGCTTCCGGCGTGCCCACCACGTCGAGAATGTCGTCGGCGATCTGGAAGGCCAGACCGATGTGCTCGCCGTAGCGCGTCAGCGCCTCGATCTGCCCCTCCGTACCGCCCCCCGTGAGGGCGCCGCATCGCACCGACGCCCGGATCAGGGCCCCGGTCTTGCACGCATGGAGCCGGCGGAGATCCTCGAGCGAAAGC
>CAYVOE010000292.1:1273-6772 GCA_964452795.1 uncultured Nitrospiraceae bacterium | reverse complement strand
CCAGGTTGACGAAAAGCCGCTGCGCCACCGGGTCGCGATCGATGTGTTCGAGCACCGGCATGTGGGTGAAGACGATCCGGCCCGCGCCATAACGCCGCACCAGGATATCCGTCGCCCACCCGTCGCTCGAACCGGAGTCTTCGGCGCGGTCCGAGGCCGATGCGTCGAAAACGCCGCCGATGTCCTCGTCGCTCGGCTCTAAGAAGGACCGGGGCGCCACCGTGTTTCGGTAGGCCTGGCGCATGAGCCCCCGCGCGGGGAGCCCGTCGAAGACCGGGTGCAGCTTGGCGTAGTGGTACACGCCGGGGAAGGCCCCCGCCACCTCCGACGCGGTGGCCGTCAGGGCCGGGTCGATCGGCTCGGCCAGGTCGTTCCAGTCGGCCGGCGGTCCGAAGACCAGCGCCACGGCTCCCCCCTTCACCTCCGCCAGCGCCGCGATAAGCTCCCGGTCCGGATAGGCGCGAATGGTGTTGGCCAACGGAGGAATGACGTGAATGGACGCCTTGGCCGTGCCGCGCTTGGCGAAGGCATGACATCGCTCGGACCAAACGCCCTGCGGATCGATGAGGTTGATTTCGAAGTCGGCCGACTCCGGACGCTCGAAAACGTGGAAGTCCACCACCGCCTGAGCGACCACCTTGAACCCCTGCTGCAGGCGCACCACAAACTTGTGGACCCCGGGCGAACCCGAAGCCGAGATGTTGCCGGACCAGATCTCGCGGGCGCTTCGCGTCACGGTGATGGACCGCTTCTTCTTCCAGAGCACCTGGTTCGTGGGCCCCACCACCTGCAGCGACAGATCGGCCCGCCCTTCAATCCGGTAGTCGTTGGCCAGCAGCACCACGACGGGGACTTCCTCGCGAGGCGTGAGGTTGATCCGCGGCATCTGGATCAGCGGACGCAGCGGCGCCTGCACCTCTCGAATCACGGTGAAGACCGGCTTGGGCCGCCGCCACCGGTCGAGCATCCCCGCGCAATACCCGGGGCCGCCGTCGCTCAACCGCGCGTAGACGTAGCCCGCGAGCTTGGGGTTCGACCGCATGGCCTCAATCTGGAATCGCGCCGCGTCGGCCTGGAGCTCCCGCGTGGCCGCCGTAAAGCCGGAGAAGCCTCCGAAGATGCGGTCGAGCCCGCGCTCCTCGAAGCCCTTGCGGATGGGCTCGGTCTCCTGCGCGAGGAACCGGGCGTCCTTGTATTGTTCCGGGTTCTCCCCGTACTGACCGATTACGTCTTCCAGATCTTCCATGCCCCCGAATCCGAAGGCGGAGACAAAAGCCAGTCGGTCGGGATCGCCGCTGTGGCGGAAGTACTGCTCGATCTCGAGGTCCACCGGAGCGCGCTGGTGGATCCGGAGATCGTCGTAGGGCTCGAGCTCGTCGTGGTAGGGCCGCATGTACCGGGCCAGGGCGCGGGTCACGTTGGCGCCGCCGGAAGCATCGAGGATCAACCGGCTGGGATCCAGCGAGCGGGCCAGGCGGCAGAGGTCGTCCTTGAGCTCCGACCTCCCGTCCGTTTCCACGGAATCCCCATGACCCGACTCGTCGAAAATCCCCCAGATCACCACCGAGGCATGGTTGCGGTCGCGCAGGATCAATTCGCGGACTTCGCGTTCGCATCGCTCCCGCAGGAAGGGGGAATTCCGGATCCGCCCCAAAGGCGGCTCCTCGTGCACCAGCAGGCCCATCTCGTCGGCCAGCTCGAGGGTGAGCTTCGGCGCCGGCCGCCCCTGGATCCGGACCAGGTTGAACCCCGCCTGCTTGGCCGCCAGCAATTCCCGCTGGGCCAGTTCCCGCGACTCGGGCGCCGCCAGGGACCGCGCATATTCCGGCCGGTGCAGGATTCCCTTGATGAAGATGGGGTGGTTGTTCAGATGGAACCGGTTGTCCTTGACCGTGAACTCGCGCATGCCGAAGCGGTGATCGACGCGGTCCACCACGTCGTCGCCGTGGCGCAGCTCGCACACCAGCGTGTACAGCCGGGGCTGATCGGGCGACCACAGCTCGTGCTCGGGAAAGTCGAGGACCAGGCGACCCGGCTCGCCCGACACGGCGAAGTCGGTGCCGTCGATGCGCAGATGCACCGTACCCGCGCCGTGGATCGAGACGTCCACCGCCACGCGCTTGCGCCGGATATCGGGTTGAATGAATACATCGGTCAACCGGTCCGGCGCCGTCCCGACGACTTCAACGCTCCCCCACAGGCCCGCGAAGGAAAACGGACCGCCCTCTCGAAGGGTGGGGATGTGGGCCGGCCTGAAGTCGCCGTAGCCCCGGGGGCCGTGAGGATCGACGAGGCGCACGGCCAGCCGGTTCGTGCCGGTCTGGACCGCCGCACCGATGTCCAGGGCAAAGGCGGTGTAGCCGCCTTCGTGTTCGCCCACGCGCCGGCCGTTCACCCACGCTTCCGCGTAGTAGTGGGCCCCGTCAAACCGGAGCTCCACGTGGCGGCCGCGCCACTCCGGGCTTAGATCAAACTCTCGAAAGTACCAGCCGACGCCGTCGTAGTCGGGAACCCACAGATCCCACACGTTGGGGACCTGTACGGAGATTGCTTCCGGCAAGTCGGTTCCGTTGTACCACTTCTGCTTCTTACCCACGTCTTCCGGATCGAGGACGAGGCGCCAGGAACCGTCGAGAGAGCATGTGATGCGAGGTGTAGACATGAATTGCACTCTGCTCCGCTCGGGAACTTGATGGTAACGTGCGCAGCAGAGGCTGTCAAGCAATGCGAATGCCCCGCGGCGGCCTCCGAAAACGTCCCTTGACCGTCAGCGTACCCTGCGGGCAAAGATGTCCATGTCGTTCATGTAATGCACGGCGCTGGAGGCGCCCTCGATGCGGATACGCCTCAACTCGTCGAAATCGTTGCTCAGGAAATCCAGGTCGGGCAACACGCTCGGGTTCTCGTCCGCTTGATCGAGAAAGAAGTCGATGCGGCCTCCGGCCCGCATGTCGACGAAGATCCGGATCGAATGGATCTTATCCGCCAGAGAAACCTCCGGCAACTGGCCCGGCGTGCCCGAAACGAAGCGCAAGGCACGGGCCGCGGCGTTGAATTCCAGGATCAGCATCGGATCCTCTTCGTCGTCCATCAGGGTAATGGTCGAGTTCGTCGCGGCGCCCGAAAAGTCCCGGTATCCCACCCAGTCCATCCGGTACTGGTCGGCATCCTCGTGGGCCGCGGCTACGAGTTCTACCGTATCCGTCACGCGAAGGCTCTTGCCTTCGATGAACTGGTCGACCACCACACTGCAACCGGGGGAGAACTCGATGAAATCGCCGCTGGGTATGCCGGGGATGCTGCCTTGGAGGAGGCTGCCGCCCGGCGTCCCCGAATACTCGTTGAAGTCGGCACGAAGGATCCGCTGGTAGCACCCCGTCAACGAGAGCAGACACAGCACAAGTCCCAGTTCCGCCCATCGAAGTACACCGGCGCGCGACTGGTGGGAAATCCGTAAATTTTGGCTCACCGTTCTTCTCCTTCGCCGGCGACGGCCGTGCCCCGGCGTATGGGGGCGGCAGTCGGCGGCGTTCATTCGGTAGATGCTACCGGCCACAATTTGGATATCGGGCTTGGGGGCCTGATTCGAATGCGGGCACCGCGGTTCCGACCGAGGTCTGTTAAAAAACCTGCCCCGGCCGGATTCCTGGAATGGAGGAGCTGAATGTGGGAACGGGAGGAGCGGATCGGCTTCCTATGAGCCGTCTTGACAACGTTACAATGGCTGTCTTGAAAACGTTACAACGACCGAACGCAAGGCGTCAACCCCAAACCGCCCGAAAACCCCAAAGATAATAGCGCGAATCCGTTCAAAGTTTACATAGATAGCTCTGCATACGGGGTAAACAAAGGGACTGAAGCGCGCGAGCGACGCGTACACACTCATGCCGGCAGTCCGCTGCAACGCCTCCGTACAGACGTAGCATAACCCGTCATCGCGAGGAGCGGGCTCCTGGCGCTCGACTTCGCCTGGGCGCCTTTGAAGGCGTGCAGGCCCTTACCGTCCCGGGGCGCCTACGCAGGAGCGACGCGGCGATCTTTACCTATGGGAGGACCATGACTTCGCGGACAGGGATCACCGGCTCAGGTGAGATTGCCGCGTCGCTGCTGCCTGGGTACACATCCAAGCCACGGGCGGAACTCAAGGCTGTACCTTCGCCCTCCTGTACCCCCACAGGATCCCGCTCCTCGCAATGACGGGGACGCAGTACCTCATAAGGCCGTCAAGCGCAGTCCTCGTGTGCCTGGGATGGGTGGATGGATATCGGTGGTGGGACGGTCCCGTCCAATGGTTGGCCTGTATCGCTGCGTAGGGTTCCCCCTCGCTGAATCCGCACGCGGGGAACTCGAGGACCCTCAAGGACGGAGGACGTGCAGCGGCACTTCGTCCGGTCCGAACGACCGGACACGGCCGAATACAATACAGTGCCAGCCCCCCTTCTCCTCGCCTCGACTCCCGTCGTTACGGCGCGACGAGGGCGGCCGCCTCCCGGGGGCGCTCGGCACGGACCCGGTTGTAGGGCCGGATCAGCGGATCGAGGGCGGTGTCGGGCGGCAGGTTCGGGACGATCCACGGCACCCGGTTGTGGTCGGCCAGGATCTTGAGGTAGAGGTAGGGATCGGGCCAGGTCAGGCTGGGCTCGACAACGGTGGTTTCGGGCCACTCGTTGAACGAAGTGACGGCGATGAAATCGGCCCCCGCCGACGTGGCGGCGTGCAGGTATCCGCGGAGGGTGCGGCCCTCCTCGCGGGGGATGATCCAATGGGACGTGCCTTCCGCCTCGGCCACCTCGTCCTTCTGAATTTTCCGGCTGTCGAGGCCCGGATGGACGGGCAGCATGACCCGGCGGCCCGAGGCATGGACGCGGTCGGCGATGTCGCGATACCACTTCTCCAGGACCAGCGGGCGCGTCTCGCGCACCACCGAGAAGGTGGCGTAGAGGCTGAAGGCGTCGATGTCTTCGATCTCCGCCCAGCCGTCGCGCAGGGCGAATCCGCTGTCGCCTTCCGGTCCGCCGGGACGGGCCACGATGCGGTCGAAGATCCAGTAGACGTCCCCGGCCTGCTCCTCGACGCCGCGGATGTAGCGGCGGCCGTCGTCGGGCGTCATCCGGCCGTCCCACACCTGGTACACGTAGTACACCGGCTTGCCGTCGATCCGCAGGTAGGCGGGGGAATCCTTGCACCGGTTGAGGAAGTTTACGGCCCAGCCCACGTTCTGGTCGATGTCGCCGTTGAACTGGGGCGCCTCGTCGCACACGCAGATCTTGAACCCCTCCTCCTCGGCGATGGGGAGGATGACCTCGAGGAGCGACCGCGACGCCACGTCGATGAGCTCGCCCCACACGTCCACGAGGAAGGCGTCGATGCCCGCCGCCTTCGCCAGGCGGATGTGCCAGCGCACCACTTCAGGATTGTCGCTGTCGTAGGGCCCGATGAGGGGGTAGCCGCACGAAGAGATGTGGCGGATCCCGGGACCGTAGACGATCTTCTCGGGAT
>CAYVOE010000292.1:0-1263 GCA_964452795.1 uncultured Nitrospiraceae bacterium | reverse complement strand
ATCGGTCCCTTCCTCGAAATAGGTGCAGGGGGCCTGGCGGGTCCACATGGACCAATGGCCGTGGGGGCCGTAGCCGGTGGTGTACCAGGTGTAATAATAGGCCAGCATCAGCGGCCGTTCCGCGCGCGTCACGTCCTTCTCCTCGGCCCCGGCCGCGAAGGCCGCGCCCACCGCCGCCCACACAAGCGCACTGCCGATCGCTTTCCACACCACGTGTCTTGTTCCCCTGTCGTTCGCGGACCCCGCCGCACCTCACCGGGTGAGCGAAAGGCCGGGGCGGGCGCGAATCCCCGCCCCGGCCCGCAGAGATTTAGCCGATGCCGCCCACCGGCTCGAGCCACCAGGAAAGGCTGGTGCCGTAGCCGGCCGACGAATTCTTCACCGGGAACTTCGAGTTGTACTTGACGAACTCGCAGTGGCCGTCCATGTACAGCACGTTCGAGCCGCCCGGCACGTGGTTGAACTTGGCGATGCCCTTGCCCTGGATGCCGGCGAAGGCAAACCACCAGCCCGTGTCCTGGGCCCAGGCGTCCATCATGCAGGGCAGGGTGCTCTGCGCCTGGGCGCCCGCCGCCGGGTTGTTGATGTCGGTAATAAAGAACCGCTCGATTCCTTCCTTGAGCTGCTTGTACGAGCGCGGCAGGTCGGTCACGCCGTCGTCGTCCTTGCCCGTCACGGGCATCAGCCACCCATTGGAGGGCTCGGTCGTCTCGTTCAGGTCGCCGTCGCCCTTGCCAATGTAAATGGCCGTGTCGTGCTTGCAGCCGTAGGCGCCCCAGTCGTTGCGGGTGACCCACGCGCCGTGCAGGCCCGGCTGACCCAGGTGCAGGGCCCAGTCGATGTTCACCCACCAGAACATGGAGCTGGCGAGGGCCGCGAGCTGAGAAGAGCTCTTCACGGCATAGCCGATGTACACGTAGGAAATGGGCATGCTCAGCAGGGAGTTCAGGCAGTGCCGGCCGGGCTCCGTCGGGTTGGCGGCCTGGGCCGCGGCGGCCTTCTGCACCTGGCCGACGAAGTCAGGTTCGAGCTTCAGGATGCCGGCCCAGGTATCGCCGTGCGAGTCGGACGGGCAGATGGCAATGGCGACATCGGTCCAGTATTCCGGATAGATTTCCTCGGCCCGGGGGTACATCACCATGCCGTTGTTGGTGCCGCCCAGATCGATGAGATCGCCCGGGCTATACCCGGTGGTGTTGGGGAACCTCCCCTTGTTCTCTCCGGCAAACATCTTGAAGATGATGCCCCACTGCTTGAGGTTGT
>CAYVOE010000291.1:3271-6775 GCA_964452795.1 uncultured Nitrospiraceae bacterium | reverse complement strand
GGGCAGGGCGGCCGCCGCGGCCAGAGCCCTGCGTCCCGGCGCCCGCAGGTACTCCAGCGCCAGGCCGTATGGCGCGCCGAGGGCCGTGGCCAGCAGGGACGCGCCCCCGGCAAGGACCAGGGTGTTTCGGAGCAGGCCCCATTGCCGCGGTTCGGCCAGCACGGAACGGTAGGCCTCGAGCGAGAAGGCGCCGTCCGGAAAAAACGAGCCGACAAAGACCGTCGCCACGGGCAACAGAGCCACCACGACGAATACGCCCGTCACCGCCGCCGAAAAACCGCGCAACGACAGGGGACCCGTGGAGGTCACCGGATGAGTTCCCGCGTGACAAACTCGAGGGCCTCCGGCATGGCGGCCGCCGCCGCGTCGAAGTCGACCTCGAGGGTCTTGACCTGCGCCGCATCGGGCACGCCCTCCGGCCGCTCCACCGCCGGGTTCAGCGGGATCTGGATCGACCGCATCGACGCCAGCCGCGCCTCGACTTCGGGACTCAGCAGATAGTCGATAAGCTTCTTCCCCGCCTCGGGATGGGGCGCACCCTTAATCAGCGCCACCGTGTTGGGAATGATGAGCGTGCCCATCTGGTCCGGCCCCTGGTCGGGAAAGACCCAGCGCGCGGGCAGGCCGTCCTCGATGGCGCCGTTGGCGTCGTCCGTGTCGGTCCAGCCGAAGGCGAAGTCGCCCGCCGCCACGCGGTCGCGCACCGTGGCGTTCCCTTCGAGGATGGCCACGTCGTTCGCCACGAGGTCGCGGAAGAACTGTTTGGCCCGGTCCTCGCCCCACAGAGCGAAGAGGGCCGCCGCGTGGGTGGCCGTGGTGCCGAAGAGGGGCTTGCCGATGGCGGCCTTGCCTTTCCACCGGCTGTCGAGGAAGTCCTGGATGGATTGGGGCGGATCCTGCACGAGATCGGTGTTATAAATCAGCACCCGGCCTCGCGCGGCGAAACCCGTCCAATAGCCGTCGGGGTCTTTGTACGCCGCCGGGATGGCCTCGGCCGCCGGCGACCGATACGGCTCGAGGATACCTTCGTTCTTGAGGAGGATGGTCTGGGCCACCTCGTTGTTCCAGAACACGTCGGCCCGGGGCCGGTCCCGTTCAGCCATCAGACGCGTCCGCAGTCCCGTGGTCTTCGAAGCCTCCGTGTCGTATACGGCCCGCACCTCGATGCCCGTCTCGCGTTCGAAGGCCTCGAGGATGGGCTGGGAGTACATCTCGTCCAGGGCCGTGTAGACCACGACCACCCGGTCCTTCGCGCCTTCCCGCGCCCCGCACCCCCAGAGGGCCAGCAAACAGACCCCGACCGCCGCAACGATTCTCGGATTCATAGCTCCCTCCTACCGCCGTCGAACCATCTCCCCACGAGGATACCACGTCACGCGGCCCGGCCTCTCACCCTCCACGGCGAGCCCGCCAATCGAACACCGCTGCGGCGGCCAAGACTACAAGGACGCTGAACGCGGTCCAAACCCCCACATTCGCAAGCCAGTAGTCGAAAAGCACGTGCGGAAAGTACGGCGCCAGCGCTGTCACGCAGTAGGCCGCGACGGGCGACAGGAAGGACACCACGTACCAGCCGCCCATGCTTACTCCAAAGCTCTGGGGCGGGGAATACGTCACGCGAATGTAATCCGCGACGACATAAAGGCCGACCATCGCGGCGGCGGTGAGGGTGTAAGCGAGTATGACGGCGCCGATGGTGCGCCGGCTGACGGCGCTGGCAAGCACCCCGAGGCTGATCGCCACCAGAAAACACACACCCAGGCTGACCCAGCCCTGAAAGAGGCGCAATAGGGATTCGGAACCCTCGGGACCGGCCGCCGCCACGAGCAGGACGAATGAACCCATCACCTGACCGAGGTACAGCGGCGCCGCCCGGGTCAGGGCGCCGAGGGCCTTGCCGCCCACGATCGCAACTGGCCCCAGCAGAGTGGTGCGAAGCAGGTCCAAGTTGCCGTACCGACGCTCCTGGGTCAGGATGGAAGCGGCGTAGATGGGCGCGAAGACGGAAAGAATCCCCATGTGGATCGCGAGACACACGGCGACCCAATTGCTATCGACCCTGTTGACTTCGATGGCCGCGACGAACAGGAAGGCATTGACGACCGCGGCCGCGAGGGTCGCGCGGCGGGTGGCACGACGAAAGGACCGACGGTGCCGCTGGGGCAGGCACTTTACCTCCCGCACCCAGACGGGGTTGGAGCGATCGGAAAAGGTCACGACCGACCCGACGTCGGCCGCGATAACGATCCCGCTCGCGGGGTTCAGCCGGAGCCGCGCCGCAGGCTCCTCCGGCGACCGTTCCGGCTTGGGTGGCTGACGGAGCCCCCACCACGCCGCGAAGAACGCGAGTCCGGAGAGGACGCCCGAGAAGAGGACCGACTTCGTCAGGAGAGCGGGCGGCGACGGCGTCCCGTCCATGGACTCGGCCATGGCCCCGAGGGGCGACATCCAAATGAACATGCCTTCGATGAAAGGGCCGAGCCAGTGCCAATCCATCAATTCCATGATGATCACGAACCCGACAAAGGGCAGGCCCATGTACATCAGCATGAGAATATAGGCCAGCACCATGGGCCGGAGGCCGGTCCGGTAGCGCGAAGCGGCGGCCATGCCCAGCAGCGTACACGTGACGGCCGCGGCCACGATGATGACGGGCGCCGCCGCCACCTGCCCCACGTCCAGTCCGGGCAGAAAGAGAAGGGCGCCCAGCACCGGCATGCTCGCCACGACGAACAAGACAAACACGCCGAAGCTGCTGACGAGCTTCCCAAAGATGATCCCCGCGGGCCGGATCAGCGTGAGGTGAAGCTGGTCGAAGGTATCGCCTTCGTGTTCCGAGAGGATGGTCGCGGCGCCGAGGCCCGGCATCAGCAGCGCCGCGGCGGCCAGCAGGATCAGGCAAAAGAAACCGAAGAGCGTCCTTGCCGCGAAGGAGTCCTGCGCTCCAAGGTAATGACTCGTCGACGGCCACGCCTGGCTCACGAAGAGGAGCAGACCGATCAACAGCACCAGCAGGCACGCGAAGGGCACGACGCCGCGAAGCGTGGAGATGAGCTCCCGCCGAACCAGCGCCAGCGCGGGAAATACCCGGCCTTCTCGCACGGACGCCGCCCTCGCCTCGACGGTCATCGATCGCGCTCCCGCCGGCCGAACCGAAATCCCGCATAGTAGATGAGGCACACGCCCACCCCCGCCTGCATCAGGAACACCGTCAACAACCGTCCCGTTGTCGCGTACAGCTCGCGGTACGCCGTAAAGGGCGACAACCACCTCCACACACCCCCGAGCAGCGCCAGATACCTCATGTACGAGTTGCCGGCCCCCCTCGACCCATCCCCCAGGAATGCCGGCAAGTAGATCAAGTAGAGCAGGAGCAGGAATACGGCCACGCCGGACAGGGGACCGAAAGTCCGTCGTGTGCTTGGCGGAAGATGGCGCAGGGACGAGCTCTGCCATACCAGGAAGGTGATGAAGAAGGCGAAGACCGCCACCACGGCGGCGTTT
>CAYVOE010000291.1:0-3261 GCA_964452795.1 uncultured Nitrospiraceae bacterium | reverse complement strand
GCCGACCCCCAGCACCCCCCATCCGTCCAGCAGCATCCTCTCGAGGGTTTGCTCGAAGTCCACGATCCCGGGGCCGATCGCGTCGCCGCCCACGAGCACGGCGGCGAGGAGACCGTACGCCGCGATGAGCGCGGGGGCCGTCCGCCGAACGTGTACGGCCGCCATCAGGGCCGCGCCCAGCGCCAGCACGCCCAAGACGGCCACCAGGGCCACGCCTCCGACGCAGGCCGCGCCCACGCCCGGCACGTCGAACAGCGTGGCCGCGATGGGCACGGCGCCCACGCCGCTGGCCGCCATCATGGGAACCAGGGCGGCGAGGGCCGCCAGGGTCTTGCCCTGCACGATGCGGGTCGGCGACAGCAACGTCATGCGCAACGCGTCGATGTTGCCCTGTTCGTACTCTCTCGAGAACGATCCGGCCACGAGAGGCGGGGCGATGAGGGCCACGCAGGCCGCCTGAAGCATGAAGCAGGCCTGCAGCGCCCCTCGGATGTCGTCCATGCGGTACATGATGAAGAGGGGCCCCGCAAGGGCGCACACAAACACGCTGAGGTACGACAAGCGGATGAAGGCGGTGGCCCGGGTCGCCATGCCCCAGTGCAGCTCGCGCACGCGAATCGGATTTTGTCGATCGCCGATGGGTTCGCGTCGCCTCAGCGGATCGATGAGGTAGTACGGGAAGGTCCGTCGTCGCGCCGCGAGGGCCGCGGGATCGTCCACGGGTTTTTCGAGGGGTACCCGCTTCGGTTCCTCGGGTCGCGCCAACCGGTGGGCCGCGAAAAACAGCGCGAAAACGACCACAAGTCCGTACACCGGGAGCACCACAGATACGAGGTAGTCGTTGTAGGGCATGGAAAGGACGTTCGGCCCTATGCCGAAGACGGACATCCGGTGTGGATCGCGATCGACGAAGACAATCAACGGCACCAGGACCCCGTAGGCCAGCAGGAGCGCGTGAACGGTCCGGCGGCAATGGGCGGAGATGAACAGTCCGCCGGCGACCGCCGCCATGGCCGTGGTGCCGAGCGTGGCGGCCATGACGAGCACCTCGTCGATGCCGGTCCCCACCAGGAACAGGGTGACGGAGAGCACGGGCAGGACGGCCACCACCATCAGGAGGTACAGCCCGATGGCGTTGGCGAAGAGGGCCAGCACGATGGCCCCGGGCGTCAGGAGGCACATGCGCAGGGGGTCGTAGGTGCCCCGTTCCCGCTCGGACGCGATGCTCGCCGCGGCGACGCCCGGCAGGAACAGCACGGCGCCCCACCAGAGGACGCTGAAAATCTGTCGGGTGATGGCGAAGGACGCCGCGCCGCCGCCGGTGAAGAGCGAGGTCTCCCGGGGCCACATGGCCGCGGCCACCCCTGCGCACATCCCCGTGATCAGGGCCAGGACCACGAAAGAACGGGTCTTGCGCAGTTGCACCCGCAGCTCGCGGCCGACGAGGGCCCGGGCGGGCCCCAGACCGATAGCTCTTCTCCGCGGTCTCCGGCGCGGCGCATCGACGGCGACGAGATCGGGGGCGGCGGTCATGGCCTCAAGTCTCCCGGAACCGGTAGCGGGCGAAGCCCTGCACCGATACCAGCAGCACCGCGGCGCAGAGCGAGGAATACACGGCCAGGTTCGCCAGCCAGGCGCCCGGCAACGCGGGGTGGCCTCCCATGCTGCGAAGATAGGCGAAGATCGGCGAATCGAGGTTCCACGAGAGGACCGATCCGGAGCCGACGGACCCGCCGGGCCGAACCACGCTGAAATAACTGTCGTACAGCCGCGCCAGGAAGGTGGTGCCGAAGAACACGAAGAGGGAGAAGGCATAGGTAAGGATGAGGGCGGTCCCCGTGCGCGTGGTGAGGAGCGACGCCAACAGGCCGAGGCCGAGACTGAGCACGGCCGACACCAGGAGCGTGAGGCCGCCGCCGAGCACAAAGGTCAGATCCTGAGGGCGGGCGTGGACTATCAGGACGAAGGACGAGGCCGCGCCCCCCAGCACCGGCGCCAGCACCATGGCCCCGGCCAGCAGCTTGCCCCCGAGGATCTGGCCCGGGCTCAACAGCGTCATCCGGAGCATGTCGATGTTGCCGAGCTCGTACTCCTTGGTGAGGGCGTTGGCCAGCAGGGCCGGTGCGGCGAGGACGATGCCCACCAGCATCAACCTCATCCAGAACCGCGCCGGCGCGGGGTCGTTCGGGCTGAGCCACACGAGGGCCGCGCCGAAGAGGCCGATGATGAAGGTGACGATGAAGGTCCAGACCATGAGGTCGCCGCGGTTCTGAACGCCGTAGCGC
Source organism: uncultured Nitrospiraceae bacterium (assembly GCA_964452795.1). Taxonomy (GTDB): domain Bacteria; phylum Hydrogenedentota; class Hydrogenedentia; order Hydrogenedentales; family SLHB01; genus CAYVOE01. The sequence continues at coordinate 976 of CAYVOE010000291.1, read as the reverse complement.
AGCTCCTTCATCATCATGGGGTTTCGCCCGTCTTCGATCGGCTTCTTCCGGGCCATGGGGTCGATGAGATAGAAGGGCCAGGTGGTGCGGCGCAGGTGCAGGATGCGCGGGTCGTCGATGGGCTTGAACTGAGGCACCCGGGGCGGCTCCGGCGAGACGGCCCGCAACCCCGCCTGGGCGAGCCAGAACCAGACCTTGGCCAGGACGAGCTGCGACAGGACCGCGACCACTACAACGTCGAGCCCCCCGAATGCCTGTCCATAGATCCCTGCCAGCATGCCCGGGGGCGTGAACGAAAAGAGAGAAAGATCCCTGCCCGTGCCGGAGACCGCGTACGGAATCCAGAGCACCGCGCCCGCGATGGCCGGAAGCACCGTGACGGAGGCAACAGCAAAGACGAAGGCGAGGCCGATGGCCCACAGCGTCTTGCGCGCGCAGGCCGACGCCGCGATGCCCGCCATGCCGCAGCACACCCCCGTGACCAGCAGCAGGAAGAAGGTCCAGATCAATTCCGCCGGGTCAAAGCCCACGAGGTACAGGCCGGCGCCCAGGGCCGGCAGGGTCGCCGCCACCAGGGCCAGGTAGAAGCCGACGGCGTTGAGGAGCTTGCCCAGGATGATGCCCGAGGGCCGGATCAAGGAAAGCCGGAGCAGGTCGAGGGTGTCCCGCTCGCGCTCCCCTACGATCGACACCGCCGCCAGGGCCGGCAGAAAGATGACGCAGCCGCCCAGCAACAGAAAAGACAGCCGCAAGAGGATCTCCCGCGACGTCCTCGCCGCCAGGCTGACGGCGAATCCCTCGTCGGGCCAGGCACCCCACACGGTGGCGATGCCCGCCGCCACGAAGACGGCCAGCGCCAGGAACACCCGCGCGCTCCGGATCAGCGTGAGGAATTCCCGCCGCAGCAGGGCCGCCACCGGCCAGGTCTCAACCGCAGACGTTTTCACGGCATCCCTTCTCCGTAGCTCCGTTGCAC
>CAYVOE010000290.1:0-6797 GCA_964452795.1 uncultured Nitrospiraceae bacterium | reverse complement strand
GGGGCGCACCCGCCGGGAGTACGACTCCGAGATCGCGTACACGGACCGGCACATCGCCCGGGTCCTCGAGGCCCTGCCCAAGGAAAACACCTTCGTGGTCTTCGTGGCGGACCACGGCGAGAGCCTCTACGAGCACGACTACCTGGGTCACGGCCGCCGCATCTACCAGACCTGCGCGTGGGTCCCGCTCATCGTCCGCGGTCCCGGCATCGCGCCCGGCCGCACCGACACGCCGGCCCGTATCCTCGACGTGGGCGTCACCCTGCTGGCCCTGGCCGGGTTGACGGTGCCGGAGGGCATGCTCGGCCGAAACCTGCGCGACCCGGCGCAGCCGGCCCCGACGGCGCGCTTCATCGAAACTTACGGCGGCGCCGTGCCCAACCTGCCGGGCGCCAAGGCCCTCATGGCCGACCAGCCCCCCATGCGGACGGGTCTCGTCCAGGACGGGTGGAAGCTGATCCTCGACGACGACGAGGCGGAGCTCTACAACCTTCAAGACGATCCGAGGGAAGAGCGGAACCGGGCGGAAGAGGAACCGGAGCGGACGGAGTCGATGCGGGCCCTTCTCGAGGAATTCGATCGGAACGTCGATCGGGGCGTGTCGGAGGAGGCGCCCCTGTCGAAGCAGGACGTGGACGCCCTAAAAAGCCTCGGCTACATCGATTGACGGCGTCGCGGCCAGGAAGGGGATGGGGTCGATGGCCACGCCGTCGCGGCGCACCTCGAAATGGAGGTGGGGACCCGTAGACCGGCCCGTCGAGCCCACTTCCGCCAGGGGCGTGTCCACGTCCACCCGCTGACCCACGCGGACCCGGTTCTTCGAGTTGTGGCCGTAGACCGATTCCAGCCCGTCGTCGTGGCGGACGATCACCACCTTGCCGTATCCCGGCTGCCAGCCGCTGTACACCACCTCTCCCGGACGGAAGGGCCGTATTTCCGTGCCCTTGGCCGTGGCGAGGTCGATGCCGTCGTGGTGCTGCCACCGGCGCGTCAGGGGATCGCGGCGCACGCCGAATTCGGAGGTCAGCCGCGCCGGCGCTCCCAGGACCTGTCTCCAGGGGCTTTCCGCCTCGACAGCCCGTGCTTCGTCGCGCCCTTCCCGGAGCCGGGTTGCCATGGTCTGGAGCGCCTTTTCCACGTTGAGCGGCGTCGGCAGCGTGTCCATCTCGTCGGCCGTGCCCACCGGTCCCATGGGTTCGAGGAAGCCCAGCGGCGCCGAGATGAGGTTCAACGGCATGTCGAAGGCGGCGAAAGCGGCGGCGAATTCAGGATTTGTCGGTCGAAGGGGCTCCGGCGGCTCCGGCCGCGGACCCGCCGCGACAGACGCCTCGGAGGCCGTCGGCGCGGGGGCGATCGTTTCAATCTTCGAGGCGAGGCACGACAGGTCAAGCTCCTGGCCGGGGTGGATCAGGTCCTTGTTGGCGAGATTATTGGCCTGGGCCACTCGCTCGACGGCGGCGTAGATATCCGGGGCGGTGGGGGATTTTCCGAGCCCGCGGAGAAAGTCGCGGCAGATGCGCGACAGGTTCTCGCCCCGCTTTACGGTGTGCAGGGGAGGGGCCTCGGACCGGGTGCTATCCAGGATCTCCGAAAAAGCGGCGCCGCCGACCCGAAACCCTGCTGCGGGCTCGGTTCTCGCCGTGCGCGTCTCCTCCCGGGCAATGGCCGTCACCTGCATGGCTGCCTCCTCGATCCCAAATGCCGACTACGACCCGTATAGAGAGCAACGGCCGTGCCATATCGGCCGGTTCGTCGCAAGTCTATGGTGCTTGCAGGGTTATCGGATTCGAACGAGGGCGGGCGCCGTCCGTGTCTCCGGCAGTTTTTGCCCCGCCGGGGAGTTTTTTCCGCATCGGAAAGATCAGGGGTGGAACGGAAACACCAAGGGGATGACCAGCGTGGCCACGGTGATCAGCACGATGTCCATGGGAAGGCCCAGGCGAACGAAGTCCTGGAACCGGTAGCCGCCGGGGCCGTAGACCATGAGGTGGGTCTGGTAGCCGATGGGCATCATGAACCCCGCGGAGGCCGCGAACATGACGCCGATGATGAAGGTCCGGGGATTGCAGCCCAATTCGACTCCGAGCTGGACCGCGAAGGGGAACATGAACACGGCGGCGGCGTTGTTGGTCACCATCTCGGTGATGATCACGGTGGTGATGTACAGGGCGATGAACGTCGCGTACGGTCCCATGGCCGTGGTGTGCTGGAAGACGGAGCCGGTGATGTAGCTGACGAGGCCGGAGGCCTCGAGGGCCTTGCCGAGGCCGAAGGCGGCGCCGATGGAGAGCAGGGTCTGCCAGTCGATGCTCTGTCGGGCGTCGGCGGCGGAGATGCAGCGCGAGGCCACCATCAATCCCGCCACCAGGAACGCCGCAATCACGATGGGCACCACCTCGGTGGCCATCAGCACGATCAGCAGGACCAGCAGCGCGATGGACAGGATGGCCCGGTCGTGGCGCACGGGGCGCGAATCCTGGATGGCGCTGATGAGGTAGAAGTCGGGGTTGTTCCGGTGGGCCCGGCGGAAGTGGGGGCCCGTCTGGAGCAGCAACGTGTCGCCGTTGCGCAGCACGATGTCGCCCACCCGTCCGTGGAGGCGCTCTCCGCCCCGGTGCACCGCCACCACCGCAGCGTTGTAGGTGGCGCGGAAGTCGGCGTCGCGGATGCTCTTGCCGATGAGGGGCGACGTGTTCGACACCACCGCTTCGCACAGCATGTTTCCGCGGCGCTTCGACGAATGGTCCTCGTAATGCTCGTCGCCCACGGGAAGGAGGCCGGGAATGCGCTCGAGATCGATGACGCTGTCCACGACGCCCGTGAAGGTCAGGATATCGCCGGCGCGGATGATTTGGTCGGGATCGACGGGCGTGATCACCTCGTCGCCCCGGGTAATCTCGATGAGGTACTGGCCCGGCAGTTGACGCAGGCCCGCCTCCTGCACGCGCTGGCCGATGAGCCGGCATCCCGGCTGGACCTGCAGGTTTACCAGGAATTCGCGCGTCGATTCCCCGAATTTCTGGATGAGATCCTTGCGGTCCGGCAGCAGGCGGCGGCCTATCAGGAAGAGAAATAACAATCCCGCCAGTGCGTAGGGTATGCCTACGGGGGTGACTTCAAAGAGGCTCATCGGCTGCAGGGCCTGCACCAATGTGGGGTCAACGGCCCCTTCGCCATTGAGCCGGGCGGCCTCTCTCAAGGAGCCGAGGCGCTGCTCGAGCATGCCGTTCACCACCAGGTTGGTGCTGGTGCCGATGAGCGTGCACGTGCCTCCCAGGATCGCCATGTACGACAGCGGGAGCATCAACCGCGACGGCGACACCTGGTGCTTCCGACACCACGCGTCCAGCACCGGCAGAAGCATGGCCACCACGGGCGTGTTGTTCAGCACCCCCGAGACGGGCGTCACGGACAAGGCCAGGCGCGCCAAGGCTCCCCGCTCGGTGCGGGCCCGGCCCAGGACCCATGCCCCCAGCGTGTTCAGCGCCCCCGTCTCGCGCAGCGCCGCCGCCACCGCAAACAAGGCCGCCACCGTCAGCAGCCCCTCGTTCGAAAACCCTGCAAAAACCTGCTCGGGGGTCAGGATGCCCGCCAGGGCCACCGCCACCAGGCCCCCCAACAGGATCACGTCCGGCGGGGCCAACTCCTTCACCAGGGCATAAAAAACGAAGGCCAGCACCGCCAGCACATACCATGCTTCCCAGGACAACGCGCACCTCTCTTACCGGAACCGGAGGCCGGCTCCCCGCCCTCGTGCACCGACGGCGCAGAGAAACACGACCAAATAAATCATAATACTAATCTATCCCCCGCCGGGCCGTCAAGTCATCCTTTGCGATCGGGTCGAAGCGACCATGCCCCCGAGATGCCCAGGGCCAGCACAACGGCATGCATCAACAGAAGCCCCGCCGCGCCCCCGAGGAGCCCGCGAAGGCCCTCGCGATCGACGAAATACGCGGCCACGAGGGCGCCGCCGTAGAGCGCGAGGCGGTACAGGATCCCCTTGTAAAGCTCGATGGCCAGGCGACTTGGGGGCAGACCGGCCGCCACCGAGAGACGCCGAGCGAGCAGGACGAAGCCGAGGGTGCCCGCAGCGCCGCCCAGGAAGAGGCCGATGGCGGCGCGAACGTCGAAGAACAGGACGACGACGGTCGCGAGGACGGTAACCGCCGTGCCTCCGAGGACGCCGCGGCGCCGCACGCGATCGGGGTCGAGGACGGCCGAGCGGCGCGGTTCCGGGCTCGTGGGTGATTCTTCGGTCATCGGTCGTGAGATGTTCCCTGTTGTCGCTTCGGTTCTTGGTCGCCGACAGGCGCGGCGGCCCATTCTACCCATCGGCCGTGCCGTACGCACGCCGCTTTGACACTACCCCGGAGGGGACTTAGAATTCGGTGTCAACTGTCAAGCAGGAGCGATGAATGGCGCGGACGGGATTGGTCTATCACGAGGACATGCTGTTGCACCGGGCCGGTTCGGGGCACCCGGAGCGGCCGGAGCGGCTCGAGACGGTCGTCCAGGCCATTCGGGGAGCGAATCTGGACCCGGTGGAGATCACGCCCGAGCCGGCGGACCGGTCGGAGCTGCTCCGCGTTCACACCGAGGAGCACGTGGACCGCATTGAGCGCACCTGCGCCGGCAACACCCTCTACCCCGATCCGGACACGCAGATGGTGGAGGAATCGTGGCGCGCGGCGTTGCTGGCGGTGGGCGCCACCCTGGAAGGTTGCCGCGCCGTGCTCGAAGGCCGGGTCGACAATGTCTTTTGCGCCGTGCGTCCGCCGGGCCACCACGCGGAACGGGACCGCGCCATGGGCTTTTGCCTGTTCAACAACGTGGCCATCGCGGCGCGGTGGCTGCGCGACGTCGCCGGTGTCGGCCGGGTGGCGATCCTGGACTGGGACGTTCATCACGGCAACGGGACGCAGCAGGCCTTCTACGACGACGACACGGTCTACTTCGCCAGCATGCACCAGCACCCGCTATATCCGGGCACGGGCCGGCCCGAAGAGCGGGGCGCGGGCAACACCAACCTCAACATCCCGATGGAATGGGGCGCGGGGCCGCGGGAATGGCTTTCGGCCCTGGATGACCGGATCCTGCCGGAGTTCCGTCGATTCGATCCCGAAATCGTCTTGATCTCGTGCGGGTTCGACGCCCATCGGCTCGATCCCCTGGCGAACCAGGAACTCGAGGCCGAGACCTACGGCGAGATGACCCGGAAGGCGCTGACGCTGGCGGGGGGTCGAGTGGTGTCGGTCCTCGAAGGCGGATACAACCTGCAGGCCCTGCGCGGGTCGGTGCTGGCCCACTTCCGCGCCCTTCGCGAGAACGGCGGACTATGAGCGGCGCCGGTGAGACGCTCGACCGCTGGTTCGGCATCCGTGCCGCGGGGTCTTCGGTGCGCAACGAAGTCGTGGGCGGGCTGACCACCTTCGCCACCATGAGCTACATCGTCTTCGTCCAGCCCACGGTGCTCAGCCTGGCGGGCATGGACTTCGGCTCGGTGCTCATGGCCACGTGCCTTGCGGCCGCCTTCGCCACCATCCTCATGGGCCTCTACGCGCGCTATCCCTTCGCCCAGGCCCCCGGCATGGGCGAGAACTTCCTATTCACCTTCACCGTGGTGCTGGGGATGGGCTTTTCGTGGCAGGCCGGGCTGGCCATCGTGTTCATCTCGGGCGTCCTGCTCCTGCTGTTGAGTATCTTCCGCACCCGCGAGAAGATCCTCGTCATCCTGCCCGAGGGCCTCAAGAACGCCATCGGCCCGGCCATCGGCGTATTCATCAGCTTTGCGGGGCTCCAATGGGGCGGCGTGGTCGGACCCAGCCCCACCACCGGCGTCCGCCTAAACGACTTTACCCAGGGGCCGCCCCTGCTCACCCTCTTCGGCGTGTTCCTCATCGTGGCGCTCATGGCCCGGCGCATTCCCGGCGGCATCCTCATCGGCATCCTCGCCACCTGCGGCGTCGGCCTCGTGACCGGTATCATCCCCCTGCCACAGGAAGGCGTGGAGCTGTCGTTCTCGACCTTCTTCCGGCTCGATTTCGCCGAACTCGTTGCGCCCGGCAATTTGGTGAACAGCGCCGTGGCCATCTTCCTGTTTTTCTTCCTGATCCTCTTCGATACGGTGGGCACCCTCGTCGGCCTGGGAAAGCTTGCGGGCTACATCGGGCCGGACGGCAACCTGCCCCGGGCGGGGCGGGCCTTCCTCACCGACGCCACGGGCACCTGCGCGGGCGCCCTGTTCGGCACGTCCACCGTGCTGACCTATGTGGAAAGCGCGAGCGGCATCGGCTCGGGGGCGCGGACGGGCCTGGCCTCCGTGGTCACGGGCCTGTGCTTCCTGGCGTCCATCGCTCTGGCGCCCGTGGTCCACATCGTCGGCCAGGACATCGGTCCCGCCTTCTACGGCGTCGATCCGTCCACGCCCCACGTCAGCATGTACCCCGCCGTGGCGCCGGCGCTCATCGTGGTGGGCTTCATGATGATGGCTCCCCTGCGCCACGTGGACTGGCAGGACGTCACGGAAGGGGTGCCGGCCTTCTTCACCATCATCATGATGGCCTTCGGATTCGCCATCATTGAGGGCATTTCGGCGGGGATCGTCAGCTTCGTCCTGGTGAAGGTGCTGGCCGGTCGGGGCCGGGAAGTCCATCCCATCCTGTACGGGGTGGCGGTGGCGCTCCTGGCGCGATACGCCTTCTTACCTCACTTATTTCGGGCGGCCGAGGACCTTACCGGCGGGGATCCTTGCGGCCGATGACCGAGACCTCCACGACTGCCGGATGGGCCTGCAG
>CAYVOE010000289.1:0-6840 GCA_964452795.1 uncultured Nitrospiraceae bacterium | reverse complement strand
GCGCGGGCCGCCTCCGCGGAGGTGCCCGTCCTGAGTCTCGGCGAGAGTGGCACCGGCAAGCAGGTGGTCGCCGAGTTCATCCACGCCAACAGCCCGCGTGCGTCCATGCCCTTCGTCGCGCTCGACGGCGGCGCCCTGTCCGAGAGCCTGGTGGAAAGCGAACTCTTCGGTCATGAAAAGGGCGCCTTTACCGGGGCGGAATCAATGCGCCGGGGCCGCTTCGAGGAGGCCGACGGCGGGACCCTCTTCCTCGACGAGGTGGGCGAGCTGCCCCTTGGCATCCAGCCCAAGTTCCTCCGCGTCCTGGAGACCGGCGTCGTGCGCCGTATCGGCGGTGAACGTGACGGGCAGGTGGACGTCCGGGTGGTGGCGGCGACCAACCGCCCCATCGAGGAGGACGTAAAAGAAGGCCGGTTCCGCGAAGACCTGTACTACCGGCTCAACGTGCTGTCGCTCACCATCCCGCCGCTCCGGGAGCGCCGCGACGACATCCTGCCGCTGACGGAACGGTTCCTGGCGGGCAGACGACAGCGCCTGTCGCCCGCCGCGGAGCGCCTGCTCATGACGCACGACTGGCCCGGCAACGTCCGCGAGCTGAAGAACGCCCTCGAGCGCGCCTCGATCCTGGCCAGCGGCTCCCTCATCCTCCCGACGGATCTTCCGCCGGCCGTGCAGCAACAGAAGCCCGTGGAGAAGCTGGGGAGCGTGCTCGTCGGCGACATGCAGACCATCCAGAAGCGGGCCATCCTCGAGGCCATCGAGAAAACGGGCGGCAACAAGACCCGCGCCGCGGCCCTTCTGGGCATCAGCCGCCGCAATCTCATCTACAAGCTCCGCGAATACGGCCTGTAAGGCCTGCATCGGGCACGGCATCGCCTACAGGGCCGGCGCGGGCTCTTCGTGGGCCGCCTTCGACGTGAATTCGCCGCGCCGGGACAGGTAGTAGAGGATTGGCACCGCCATGCGCGAAAGCAGCAGCGACGCAATCTCGCCCGCCATGAGAGATACCGCAAGCCCCTGGAAGATGGGGTCGAACAGGATCACGGACGCGCCCACGACGACCGCGGCGGCCGTCAGTAGCATTGGACGGAAGCGGACGGCGCCCGCGTCCACCACGGCTTCGGCCAGCGGCATGCCCTGGGCGAGGCGCAGTTCGACGAAATCCACAAGGATGATCGAGTTTCGCACCACGATCCCCGCCCCCGCGATGAACCCGATCATGCTGGTGGCGGTGAAGAAGGCGCCCATGAGCCAGTGGGCCGGCAGGATCCCCACCAGGCTGAAGGGAATGGCGGCCATGATGACGAAGGGGGCCTTTAGGGACTGGAACCAGCCCACCACCAGGACGTAGATCAGCACGAGCACGGCGGCGAAGGCAAGGCCCATGTCGCGGAAGACCTCGTAGGTGACGTGCCATTCGCCGTCCCATTTCAAGGCCAGTTTCTCGGAGGAGAAAGGCTGCCGCGTCGAGTACTGGTCGATGGCGTAGCCCTCGGGTATGTCCAGGGCCTCGATCTTCTTCATCAGGTCGAAGATGACGTAGACCGGGCTCTCGGCCTCGCCGCCCACGTCCCCCGTGACGTACACCACCGGCATGAGATTCTTGTGGTAGATGCTCTTGTCCTGCAGGACCTCCTCGACGCGCACGAGCTGGCTCAGCGACACCGGGTTGCCCCGATCGCCCAGCACCTTGAGTTCGAGGAGATCGGGGAGGCTCGATCGTTCGTCGCGGGCGAGGCGCAGGTGTATGGGCACGTCCTCCTTTTCGGCCGGCTGGTGGACGAGCCCCGCGTCCTGGCCGCCCAGCGCGATCTTCAAGGTCTGGGTGACCTGCGCCACGGACACGCCGTGGAGCGCCGCCTTTTCGGGGTCCGCGACGATCCGCTGCTTCACCTGGTCGTCCTCGACGTAGGAGTCCACGTCCACCACGCCTTCGGTCTCTTCGAAGATGGTGCGCACCTGCCTGGCCAGCTCGAGCTGACGCTCGTAGTCGGGCCCGTAGATCTCGGCGACGAGCGTCTGGAGCACGGGCGGGCCCGGCGGCACCTCCGCGACCTTGATGCGGGCGTCGTACCGTTTGGCGATGGCCTCCACGTGGGGGCGCACCCGCTTGGCGATGTCGTGGCTCTGGGCGTTTCGGTGTTCCTTCGGCGCCAGGTTGACCTGGATGTCGGCCTCGTGCGGGTTGGCCCGCAGGAAGTAGTGCCGCACGAGCCCGTTGAAATTGTGGGGCGATGCGGTGCCCACGTAGGTCTGGAAGTTGGCGACCTCGGGGACGGTCTGGATATAGGCCGCGATGTCGCGCGTGACCGCCGCGGTCCGTTCCAGCGGCGTGCCTTCCGGCATGTCGATGATGATCTGGAACTCGCTCTTGTTGTCGAAAGGCAGCATCTTGACCATCACGAGCTTGAGCGGCACGAGGGCGCAGGCCGCCAGGAGCAGCACCACCACGCCGCCGAGGAACCCGTAGCGCAGGACGGGGACGTTGATGAGCGGCCCCATGATGCGCCGGTACAGATGATCCATCCAGCCCTCGCCGGGTCCCTGGTGCGCCGTCGCGGCGGTCGCCTTCTTTCGGCGCGGGAACCACCGCCGGGTCCGCTTCCTGCCCTCTCCGTCCTTGTTCCGCTTCAGGAGGCGGTAGGCGGCCCACGGCGTCACCATGAACGATACGGCCGCCGAGAAGACCATCGCCGCCGAGGCTCCCACCGGTATGGGCATCATGTAGGGCCCCATCAGCCCGCGCACGAAGGCCATGGGCAGAATGGCCGCGATGACGGTGGCGGTGGCGAGTATGGTGGGGTTGCCGACCTCGTCCACGGCTTCCACGGCGATGTCGATGACGGAGCGCCCCCGGCTCTCGGGCAGGTGAAAGTGGCGCACGATGTTTTCGACCACCACGATGGCGTCGTCCACCAGGATGCCGATGCTGAAGATGAGGGCGAACAGGGTCACCCGGTTCAAGGTGTAGCCGAAGAAGTAGAAGACCACGAGGGTAAGCGCCAGCGTCACCGGGATCGCCAGGGCCACGGCGCCCGATTCCCGCCAGCCCAGCGCGAGCGCCACCAGCAGCGTCACCGACAGGATCGCGATGGCCATGTGGTAGAGGAGTTCGTTGGATTTTTCCGCGGCCGTCTCGCCGTAGTTGCGCGACACCGTGAGGGTAACGTCCCGGGGAACCACCTTGCCCTGCAGCTCCTCGACCTTATTCATGACCCGATGGGCCACGTGAATGGCGTTGGTGCCCTTGCGTTTCGCAATGGACAGGGTGACCGCGGGCTCGAGGGCCGTGTCGCCTGCGGCGTCTTCCGCCGCGCCGAGGGTCTCGCTGTGCCGCGCCGAAGGACCCGAGCCGTGGAAGACGTAATGGGTCGGCTCTTCCGGTCCGTCGACGATCTTCGCCACGTCGCGCAGGTACACGGGCCGTTGCTCGTGCACGCCCACCACCACGCTTCCCACGTCGTCGGCGTTCTTGAGGAATCCGCCCGCTTCCACGAGCACTTCCCGGTTCTGCGAGGAATACCGGCCCGCCAGCTCCTGCGCGTTCGCCTGGGTCAGCATCGAGACGATGGCGGCGGGCTCCGTATTCCGGGCCGCCATGCGCGCCTTGTCGAGCACGACCCGGATCTGGCGCCGCGGACCGCCGATGATGTTCACTTCCGAGACGTCGGGGACTTCCTTGATCGCGTCGTGAAGCTGCGCCGCCACCCGCCGCAGGGCGTAGGGGTCGTAGCGGTCGCTCGAGAGGGTCAGCGCCAGGATCGGCACGTCGTCGATGCTGCGCGGCTTGATGAGCGGCTGACTGGCGCCGGGAGGGATGAGGTCGAAGTTCGCGAACATCTTCTGGTTGAGGCGCACGATGGCGTCCTCTTCGTCCTCGCCCACGTAGAAGCGTACGATGGCCATGCTCTGCCCGGGGCTCGAGGTCGAGTAGATGTACTCGACGCCCGGGATTTCCCAGAGGAGCTTCTCCATGGGTTTCGTGATGCGCTCTTCCACCTCTCGGGCGCTTGCCCCCGGCATCTCCACGAAGACGTCGATCATCGGCACGACGATCTGCGGCTCTTCTTCGCGCGGCAGCAACACCACCGCGCCCACTCCCAGAAACACCGAAGCCACAACGGTGAGCGGCGTCAGTTTGCTGTCGATAAAGGCATGGGCGATCCGGCCGGCCATTCCGCGTGACTTGGACATTCGAATGTTCCCCCGTTAACCCTGCTCGATCCTCGTGCCGTCGCGGACCTGTTCCACCCGATCCGCCACCACCCGTTCGCCCGGCTCCAGCCCGCTCAGTACCTCGACGCGGTCGTCGAAGGCCTCACCGACGGTGACGAGCCGCATCCGCGCCACCCCGTCGTCGCCCACCGCGTACACCTGGGTCAGTTGTCCCCGGCGCGTCACGGCCGACGCGGGGACGGTGAGCGTGTCCCGCTGGCCCATGGGAAACCGGGCCCGCCCGAAGAGGCCGGACTTGAGGGCGGGGTGGGGGGCCAGCGCGACTTTGACCACGAAGGTGCGGCTGGCCCGGTCTGCCGAGGGCACGATCTCGACGACGGTGCCCGTCAGGGGCTCGGGGCCCACCGCGTCCACCACCACCGGGACCTCTTCGCCTTGGCGCACCCGGCCGAGCTCGGATTCGTCTACCAAGGCCTCCAGCCGGTACTGATCCGTCGTCTCGATCTCGAGGAGCGGGGTACCGGGCGCCGCCAGGTCGCCCACGTCCACGGATTTTCGAGCCACGATTCCGTCGAAGGGGGCGGTAATGGTCGTGTAGGTGAGGAAGGTCCGGGCGTTGGCGACCTCCGCCTCGGCCTGCTGGATCCGCGCATCCGCTTCGTCGCGCCGGGCCCGCACGGAGGCGATGAGCTCGCCGGCCCGAGCCGCTTCCGCCACGGACGCCCTCCACCGGGCGCGGGCTTCGTCGTAGGCCTGTCGGCTCACCACGCCTTCCGCGTTCAGACCCGCGTAGCGTTCATACGTGGCGCGGGCCAGGTCGCTCGCGGCGTCGGCCGCGTCCTGGGCGTGCGCCGCGGCCTGGACGGCGCGATCGGCCTCCCGGCGCCCGTCCCGTGCGGCCCGCAAGGCGCTTTCCGCCCGTTGCAGTTGGGCTTGCGCCTCGCGGGCGTCCAGCTCGACGAGGACCTGGCCCTTGGTCACGTGGTCGCCTTCCTTTGCGTGGACGGCCATCACATGGCCCGTTGCCTTGCTCTGGATGGTGCTGGCCGCCCGCGCCTGCACGGTGCCGACGGCTTCGTAGAAGGCATCCACCGCCGAGGCGGATACGACTGCCACGGGCACCCGGACCGCCGGCTGCGCCTCGCGCGTCTCCTTCGCCGCCTCCGTGGGGGCGCACCCGGCGGCCAGCAGGGTCGCCGCGACGATCGTCGCCGTTCTTCGCGTCGTTGAAAGGAATCGCAGCATGACCCGTCCCTCCATCTTGAGCGGTTTTCGCGTACGTTACAGGCCCAGCGCGTCCGCCAGCACAGCGGCCGACTGGACGCCGACGAACCGGCGTCCCACCGCGCCGTCCTTGAACACCATCAGCGCGGGAATCGAGCTGATCTGGAATTCCGCGGCCAGGTCCGGGGCTTCGTCCACGTTGACCTTCACGATCCGCGCCCGGCCGCCGGCCCGGTTCGCCACGTCCTCGAGAATGGGAAGCTGGGCGCGGCACGGCGCACACCAGGGCGCCCAGAAATCCACCAGAACGGGGAGGTCGGCCTCGAGGACCTTGCTCTGGAAATCCTCGCGCGTCGCGATTTCGGTGACCGTGGAATTCGCCGTCGTTGACATGGACTGACTCTCCTTTTCGTTGAAATACACTGTATCAGATGCGCCCGTAAGAGCGGACACCAGCAAGAACCCGAGCAGCGCGCCGTACAAGGCCCCCGCGTACGGATTGGACGTCAGCGGACAAGCCCCCGTCTCACAACGGCCCGACGCTCCCAGCAGAGCTCCTACGGCTCCCCCGGCAAGGACGCCTAAAACCAACTTGACCATGTTGACCTCCCGTATGCATTCGGCCCGAAACGTGCCTGTTCGAGCTCGGCCATATATAAGCAACAGCCGTGCCAAGAGGGTGCCTAGCGCGGATGATCAATGTAAGTTGTTGATGTGAATCGAGATATGGGGTAAGATCCGACGCGAAGCCAAACGCACGGCTCGTGTGGGGAGAGGTGTGCGTAACGTTACATGCAACGTTGCGCAACGGCGCCGGTTATGGAGCCGGATAGCCCTACGAATGGACCTGACGGGAGCGGGGGATGGGGCGCGCCCGGCCCGGAGGCGGAGACACCGTCAAGGCTTGGGCGTAAGGGGAATGCCGAGCTGGGTCATGCGCCGCCAGACCTGGGTGCGGGTGATCCCCAGGCGCCGCGCCGCCTCCGACTTGTTCCAGCCGGAGGCCTCGAGCGCCGCGATGAGTTCCTCCCGCGCCGCCGGGCGTTCCCGCAAGGGGCGGTTGGACCGGCGCTTCGGAGGGGACGGGACGTCGGCCGTCTCGCCGCAGACGCGGTTACGCAGCTCGACCCGGCGCACCTCGATGGGCAGGTCCAGGGGGCCGATCTGCCCGCCGGGGCAGGTGACAAAGGCGTGTTCGATGGCGTTCTCGAGCTCGCGCACGTTCCCGAGCCAGCAGTAATCCATCACCATCCGCATGGCGTCCGGGTCGAGCCCGCGGATGTCCTTGCCCGTGCGTTCGCGGAAGCGGCGGATGAAGTGAGACACGAGGGGGCCGATGTCTTCCTTGCGTTCCCGCAGCGGGGGCAGGTGAATGGGAAACACGTTGAGCCGGTAGAACAGGTCCTCGCGGAACAGGCCCTCGGCGACGCGCTCGCGCAG
>CAYVOE010000288.1:754-6855 GCA_964452795.1 uncultured Nitrospiraceae bacterium | reverse complement strand
GATCTTCTCGAGGTTGGCCTTGTCGCTCTCCGTCAGTGGGTTGGGCATGGTCTCGAGGACGGGCCAGATCAGGACCGTGTTGTAGCCCAGGCGGTGAATGCCGTCGAGGTAGCCTGTCCAGTCCTCGAGGGTCCAGGTGCGGGCCGCGTAGGGATGGTTGTAAGACCAATGCTGGTGGATGTACATGCCGAGGGCCTTGGGGGCCATGGGAACCTCCTCGCCTCGCGCCGCCGGCGCGACGCACATTACCGATGCCAGAACAATGCTCAGGACCATCCGGGACGGCCACGACTTCATTGACGGGTCTCCTGTAGGCGGTTGACAAGCACGGCGGCCAGAATCAGGGCGCCGCGCACGATGAGCTGGTTGTAGCTGGCCACGTCGAGCAGGGTCATGCCGTTGATGATGACGCCGATGAACACGACGCCCAGCAACGTGCCCCAGACCGTGCCGACACCGCCGGAAAAGCTGGTGCCGCCGATGATGACGGCCGCGATGGCGTCGAGTTCCAGTCCCACGCCCACGCCGGGATTGCCGGCCATGATCTTCGAGGCCGTGAGGATGCCGCTGAGGGCCGTGAGCGCGCCCAGGATGGCGAAGACCATCAGCCGAACCCGCCCTACCCGGATGCCCGACAGGCGCGCCGCTTCGTCGTTGCCCCCGACGGCGTACACCGCGCTGCCGAAGGTGGTGTGGCGCATGATGAAGTGGACCAGGATGAACACGGCGAGCAGCACCAGGGCCGGGGTGGGGACGTTCCCGATCCGTCCCCCCAGAATGCCGAATCCGTCCGGGAAGGGCGTCAGCGAGAATCCGCCGGTGAGCTTGAGGGCCACGCCCTTATACGCCGTGTACAGCGCGAGCGTCGTGATGAAGGACGGCACCTCGAACCCCACCCGCATGAAGCCCGTGAAGAGGCCGGAGAGGGCCCCGGCGCAGAGCACGAGGACGATGCTGACGGGGATGGGAACGCCCTGGGTCACCAGCCAGGCCAGAAGACAGCCCGAGGCGGCGACGAAAGAACCCACGCTCAGATCGATTTCTTTGGCGATGATGACCATGGTCATGCCGAAGGCCACGATCCCGATGAGCGCGATCTGCTGGAGAATGTTGAGCAGGTTGTTGAACGTCAGGAAGCCTTCCGCCGTAAAGGCGAAAACGACGCACAGGATGACGAGGACAACCTCGAGCATGGCCCGGGCGACGAAGGAAGGCAGTTTGGGCAGCGTCATCGTTCCTCCCTCAGGCCGACTCGGCCGGCGCCGCCGGCTCCAGGCACAACCGGAAGAGACGCTGCAACGTCAGGCCCGCCGCGTCCACCTCGGACACGATCCGCCCCTGCTGCATCACCAGGATCCGGTGGCACACGTCGAGCAGTTCCTCCAGTTCGCTCGACACGAAGATGGAAGAGATCCCCCGCCGGCTCAGGTCGGCTATGATCTGAAATACCTGTTGCTTGGCGTGCACGTCGATGCCCCGCGTCGGCTCGTCGAAGAGCAGGATGCGCGGCTCCGTGTTCAGCCATTTCCCTATGACCACTTTCTGCTGATTGCCCCCGCTGAGCGTGGACACCTTCCGAGCCGGATCGGACACGGCGACGGCGAGATCGCTGATGGTCCGCGCCACGGCGGCCCGTTGTCGGCCCCGGTCGATCACCCCCGCCGTCGCCCATCGCCGCAGGCTGGCGAGGCAGACGTTCTCGTGGGTGCTCAGCTCGAGCACCAGACCCTCCTCCTTGCGATTCTCGGGGATGAGGCCGAGGCCCCGCGTCCGCATCCGCGCCGGCGTGGGGTGGGATACCGGATTCCCGTCCACCCGGACCTCGCCCGTGTCGACGGCGTCGGCCCCGCAGATTGCCCGGAGCAATTCGGTGCGGCCGGAGCCCACCATGCCCGCAAGGCCCAGCACTTCGCCGCGGTACAGCGTCAGATCGACCCCGCGAAGCCGATCGCCCCGGCTCACGCCCCGCACCTCGAGCACCGGGGTCCGCTCCACGGGCGGCGGCGCGGGGGGCACCTTGTTCACCGCATCGCCGAACATCATGTCGGCGATGACGGCGGGGGTGGCCTCGTCGATGGGCCGCGTTCCGATGAGCCGGCCGTCGCGCAGCACCGACACGCAATGGGCCACCTGGGGCAGCTCCTGCAGCCGATGGGATATGTAGATGATGGTGACGCCCTGGGCCGTCAAGCGACGGACCAGCGCGAAGAGGCTTTCCGTTTCGCCGTGGGCCAGGGCAGACGTGGGCTCATCCAGCATCAGGGCGGTGGGCTCGCCGGCCATGGCCTTGGCAATCTCCACCATCTGCCGCGTCGCCATGCCCAGCCGGGCAACCTTGGTCCGCACGTCCACGTCCACCTGGAGCGAGTCGAGGATCTCCCGGGCCCGGGCGTAGGTCGCCTTCCAGTCGAGGCGCAGCCCGCCCCAGCGCGTCGGCGTCCGGCCCAGCAGGATGTTCTCCCCCACCGTCATCTCGGGCACCAGGCTGAGTTCCTGGTACACCGTCGCGATGCCTTTGCGGAAGGCATCGCCCGGCGACAGCAGCCGCACCTCCTCGCCCCGGACGCGGATGGACCCCTCCGTGGGCTGGACCGCCCCGGAAAGGATCTTGACCAGCGTGCTCTTGCCGGCGCCGTTCTTCCCGATGAGGGCGTGGACCTCGCCGGGCCGAAACCCCAGAGACACCCCTTTCAGGGCCACCGTCCCCGGGTAGACCTTGCGGATCCCCACCACCTCCAGATTGTATGGCCGATCGCTCATCGACATGGCGCCGTCACCGGCTCAGTTCCTGGAGGAATTCGCGGTACTCCCGGACTTCCTCCGGTTTCTCGCGCGTGAACAGCAGCCCCGGAAGCACCACGTTCGGGTCCACTTCCTCGCCCCGCAGCGACTTCACCGCCGCCTCGACGGCGCCCACGCCGATGTCGAAGGGCTTCTGACCCGTCACCGCCTGGAGCACGTTCTCGTCGGACAGCAGGAAGTCGGCGATCTGGACGCTCATGTCCGTGCCGAAGACCACCACCTGCCCGGCCTTTCCCGCGCCCCGCACCGCGGTGACCGCGCCGACCGTGCCCCCTTCGTTGGCCGCCCAGATCATGTTCACTTCCGGGTGCGCCGTCAGCAGGGTGGACACCACGTCGGCCGCCACGGGGGCCTGCCACGCGTCCTGTTCCGCCACGATCTCGACGCCCGGCATGGACTCGACGACGCTCTTGAACCCGCGCACGCGCTGGCTCCCGATCTCGGGCGAAAGGGCGATGTACGCGATGATGGCGATGCGGGCCTCGCCCCCGAGGTTATCCTCGATGTAGCGGCGGGCCGCCTCGCCGGTGGTGGCGCCCAGCGACACCTGGTCGCTGGTGACGCGGGCCTTCGGGAAATCGGCGTTGATCACGCTGTCGAAGGTGATAACGGGGATGCCCGCGTCGTTGGCGCGCTTGAGGGCCGGGATCGACGCATCGGCGCTGAGGGGCGCCGCCACGAGGGCGTCCACCCCCTGGGTGATGTAGGTGTCGATGAGCGAGATCTCGCGCTCGAGCGAGTTCGAACTGTTGCTCACCACCAGGTTGATGTCGTGCTTGGCGGCGGCGTCCTTCATCCCCATCTCCACCAGCCGGAAGAACTCGTCCTCCTGGAAGAGAATGGCCGCCACCCGCGGCCGCGTGTCCTTCTCACCGCAGCCCGCCGCCAGCCATCCCGCGGCCAACACCGCGCCGGCAAGGCACACCACGCGCCACAGCCCGCTGCATCCTTTCGTATGCATTCTCGCTCTCATCCTTCCCTCTCATGCCGCCGTGCCGGCCGGCTCGTTTCGCATCGGGGCGCCCGTTGTGCGCCGAATTCACAAGGGCCCAATCATGCCACACGCGGAGCACCTGCGCACGCCCTGCTTCTTATCGAAGCGATTCGCCCGTCTCGGATCGCGGGAGGCCGGCACGCTCCTACTGCCCCTCGGGCAGGCCCACCATCCGGTAATCCTCGCCGGGACCGCGCCAGTAGGCCTTCAAGTGAAGGTTCACACACAGTTCCGGCTTCATGGCGTGGGCCATGTAGTCGCTGTACATCGGGATCGCCCCAAGTTCCTCCTTGAATTGGGCGTACTGCTTCTGAAAGGCCGCGTTGTCTTCCGCCCGCGCCAGCTCCAGATAGTGGCGCTGGGCATGGACGTAGCCTTTCAGCCAGTCCTTGTCGCCGTAGAAGTTCGGCGCCGCCTCGACCCGCTCCCAGGCCGCCTCCGCCTTCGCGATGGCCTTGTCGCGGTCCTCATAGGCCCGCTTCTCGCCCGCTTCCTCGAGGGCACGGAACAGTTCCCGCGCCGGCTCAAACGAGGCACCCTTGGCGAAGGTCGACACGTACGCCTCCATCCGGTCCTCCCACGACTCCGCCGGACCGTACAGGACGTCGGCAAACGTGTACACCCCCGGCATATTCGTCGCGGCGTACTGGATGAAGAGGTTGCCGTCTTCCAAATCCCGCTCGCCGGCCAGGGTCATCTTGTCGTGGAGGTATTCGAACTTGAACGGGGCGAAGGGGTACCCGTGCTCGCTGGCCATGCCCAGCACGCTGTACATGAAGGCCGACCGCTGGAACTCCTCGGGCTTCACCAGCCCGTTGTAGATGTTGGTGTTGTCGGCCTCGCAACTGTCGAGGATGGTGAGGTTGCGCGGACCGAAATGGTCGAGCGCAAGTCCCAGAAACTCCCGGACCATGGCATCGGCTTCGTCCTTCGTAAACGGAATGCCCTGGTCCTGGTAGTGGTGCCAGATCCACGTGGGCCACAGCACGGCCTGGAACTTCGCATCAGGGCTGATCGTCTCGGCCAGCTCCTCGACCATCCGGAGCTGTTCAAAGATGTTCTTGGCCTGGCTCGGTTTGCATTCCGCACAGAAGCAGCCGCCCGGATCGTAGAACCACACGATGTACCCGTCGACGGGACCGTAGTACTCCATCTCGGTCCGGGCCATGTTGCGGGCCAGTTCCCGCGCCTCGGGTTGACTCCAGCAGGCGCCGCTCCGGCCGTAGTAGCCCGTGCCGGCAAACTTCGGGTCGTCGGGCAGGAATTCAAGATTGACGTGGACCGGGGTGAGCCCGTGGTAGATCTCGAGGCCGCGGCGCCGGGCGTAATCGAAGAGATGGCGCATGGCCCGGTGGATCATCTGATTCTTCTCGCGGGCCTCGTCGTTGTTCCCCGGATAGAGATAGATCTGCGCCCACTGCCACAGGTTCACCCGCGAATACTTGGCGTCGATGAGGAAATCGACGTAGTCCTCGAGCTCCTTCTCATCGAAGTACTCCAGCGAGAGTCCCGGCGAACAGTTGTAGCTGTTCATGATGTACAGGGTGCGGTTGGGCGTCTCCGGAAATCGGATATAAGGCTCCGCCGGCATGTCGAAACCCCAGCGGCCTTCCCTCACGTCGAGACGCTTCACCAGTTCGCCCAGAGCATAGCCCAGGCCCAGGAACGCCCGGGCCGTGCGGTCTTCGCCGAAACCCGCCGCATACAGCTCCGCAGGCGCTCCTTCGCCGGCGGCCACCAACAGCGCCTGGTTCCGCACGTCGGCATCGCCCACGGCGGCGGTCAAGCGCCATCCGTGCTCCACGAAGTCCGACTCCAGCGTGGCCCGATTGCCCACGTGCAGCAACGGGGTCCCCTCCGGCGCCCGGCCCCACGCCACGGGGAGGGACGCGCCCGTGAGCCGGGCGATCTCCTTGTTGAAATGGGCCACGGCGAGGGACTCGGCCTCCGTCGGCTCGACCGAGCCGACGATTACCATTCCCTCGACCGGGATGAACGAGTCTTGCGCGATGGCCGGCAGCGCGGCCGTCAAGACCGCCGCCAGGACGGCGCGTACCATCATTCCATTACTCCTTCGCATTCTGCTTCTTGGCTTCCGCCTCGGCCAACCCCACCAGGCGGTCGTCGTAGCACGGGGCGCGCCAGAAAATCCTCAGATGGAGGTTGACGCAGAGTTCCTTTGTCATGCGCTCCGTCATGTGGGCCTTGTACAAGGGGATGGCGCCCACCTCCTCGATGAAGCGATCGTACAGCGCGTCAAAGGCCTCGTTGTAAGTCTTGAGACAGAATTCATAGTCGTCAGGGT
>CAYVOE010000288.1:0-744 GCA_964452795.1 uncultured Nitrospiraceae bacterium | reverse complement strand
CGAGGTAGTAGCGCTGCGAGAGCATGTAGCCCTCCATCCACTCCCGGTCCGCAAAAAAAAGCGGGTCGGCCTTGACGGCCTTCCAACGTTCCTCGGCCCGGCGCAGGTGCAGGTCGCGGGCGTCGTAATCGGTGGCCTGCTCGAGGTCGTCCAGCGCCGTCAGCATCTCGATGTAGGCGTCCCGCGCGGTGCCCTTGGCCACGCTCGACGCATAGTCCGCAATCGTGGACTCCCCGGTGGCGCGACGGTTATACAGGGTCCGAGCGAAGCCGTACACCACCGGCCGCGTCATGGGCGGAAAGTGGTCGTACAAGGTCGACTCCTCGACCCCCGCGTCCCGGGCCTCGCCCAGTTGTTCGGCCTGGTAGTAGAACCGGTACGCGGGCACCACGTAGGCGCTCTCGCCCGAGTACCCCAGCAGGCTGTAGACGAACCCGTTGCGCTTGAACCGCTCCGGCTCCACCATGCCGTTCCAGATGTTGGTCATGGGCGCTTCGCAACTGTCGACGATGGTGATGTTGCGGGGTCCGAACCGCTCCACGCACTTGTCCAGAAAGGCCTTCACGAAGGCGTCGCGCTGTTCGGCGTTGAACGGAATGCCCTGGTCCTCGTAATCGGGGAAGCACCAGGTGGGCCAGAGCACGGCCTGGATCTCGGCGCCGGGACTGATCGACGGCGCCTGATCCGCCACGACCATGAGCTGGTCGTAGATCATCTCGGCATGCCGGGGCCGGCACTCGTGGC
>CAYVOE010000287.1:0-6866 GCA_964452795.1 uncultured Nitrospiraceae bacterium | reverse complement strand
CGGCCGGCCGGCGGGCGCCTCGTACCGGGCCTGGTCGAGCACGGCGTGGGCCTCGATGTGGCGGCCTTCTTCGGCGAGGGCCAGGGCCTCCATGCGCCGGACCTGGGCGAGGGCGTAGGGATCCTGGTCGTTGAAGGCGATGTCGTTCCAGAGCTCGACGGCCCGGGCTTTCAGCTCTTTGGCTTGGGCCTCGTCGCCGGCCTCGAGGGCCTCCCGGGCCATGCGTTCGAAGATGTGGGCCCGGTTGATCTTGATGAAGCGCGGCGCGTTGGCGTTGTCGGGGTTGGCCTCGAGGTAGCTCGTCCAGCCGGCCAGGGCTTCTTCGTACTGGCCGTTCAACTGGAGGGCGATGTAGAGCTGGCGGGGCACCCACTTGTCGTGCTTGTAGCGGATGGCTTCCGACAGGTACTTCACCGCGTT
Source organism: uncultured Nitrospiraceae bacterium (assembly GCA_964452795.1). Classification (GTDB taxonomy): domain Bacteria; phylum Hydrogenedentota; class Hydrogenedentia; order Hydrogenedentales; family SLHB01; genus CAYVOE01. Next base: position 6,446 of record CAYVOE010000287.1, on the reverse strand, counting down.
GGCGTAGTCCTCGAGCTTGGTCTTGTAGATGGCGAAACCGAGGTCGAAGTAGAGCTTGTAGTTTCGGGGGTTCTTGCGGATACCGTCCTTGAGGAATTCGACGCCCTGGTAATAGAGGGACTCCTTGGGTCCGACCCGAACCTGGTGCTGGGGGTCGTATTCCTTGAGGGGTTCGGGCGTGTCGCGCATCTGGGCGGTGGCGTTGTAGGCCAGGTGCCAGGCGCCGAGGAGGAAGGCATCGACGAACTGGGGGTCGAGGGCCACGGTGGCGTGCATCAGCGGGACCATGCGGTAGAGCATGCCGGCGTGCCAGTACTTGTCGACCTGGAGCCAGAGCAGGTTCGCGGCCATCTTGCGGAAGCCGAAGAACATGTTGGCCATGCTGACGACGGTGTTGCCCTGGCTGGGGTCGTTGATGTCGCCGTAGAGCCCGGCGGCGGTGAGGCCCGATCCCAGGGTGTACAGGCGATTCTCGGCGCGCAGCCGGATGAAGTCCCTCTTCTGCTCGTTCAGGTCCTTACCGTAGGACAGCTCCCAGAGGAGATCGTCCCACTCCCCTCCGTGGGCCGCGGCGGAGGCCATGCGCACGAGCTTGGGATAGGTGCGGCCGGCGTCGTCGGTGTCGTTGTCGGAGGGAGGCGGCTCGGGCAGGTCGAGCTCCTCGATGCGGGCGGCCAGGGCGTCGAACAGCTCCTGATCCTGGAACTGGCCCTGGGCCTGCTCGGCCTCCTGGGCGGAGAGCTCGCTGTAGGCGCCGTCTTCGAGGCGGTCGATGCCGAGGGCCTGCGCCTGGGCCGAGACGCTGACGATCCAGCGGTAGAAATCGGTGGCTTCCCGCACGTAGTTGACGGCGCGCCCGACGACGATGGACAGCACCAGGACGACGAGAAACGCGACGGCTATTTTGATATTGGACGATTTGTTCATAGGGCTACAGCTCCCTGCGCCGGAAGACCCAGTAGGCCAGGATGTAGCCACCCAGGCCGTAGACCAGGCCGTAGGCGATCAACATGGGTATCTGGACGTCCTTGGGGGGATCGTTTACAGGCAGCAGCAGGATCTGGTTCTTGATGCTGAAGTTCTGGAGGTTGGGGAGGACCTGATACAGGGCCCAGGCGATGTTGCCGATCCACTCGTCCTGCCGCTGTCCGGCTCGTTCGTACACGTCCTTGAGGTAGGGCGTGAGGTTGCCGACGAGGTAGATGAAGAGCCCGGCGATGGTGGGCAGGACGGAGGAGCTGGCGGCGGCGCTGACTGCGAAGGTGAGGGCGGACACCACCAGGAACTCGAAGAAGGTCAGCAACAGGAACCAGAGGAGCAGGGTCGGCATGATCTGTTCTTTGAACCAGATGGCAATGAAGAACAGGCCGCCCATGAGGACCAGGTTGAGCAGGACGATGAGCTGGATGCCCAGGAACTTGCCGAAGAGGTACTGGTACCGCCGCACGGGCTTGGAGAGGATGGTGTAGACCACCCGGTTGTCGACCTCGGTGGGCACGACGGAAGCCGAAGTGAAGATGGCGATGAGGACGCCGAAGATGGAGATGGCGGTGACGGAGATATCCTTGATGAGCTTGGTTTCGACGTCGGTCTCGGCACCCACGGTGGCGTTCTGCATGAACGCCGTAAGGAAGAAGGAGCCGAAAATGACGAGGATGCTGAGGATCAGGAACCCGATGAGGGTTTTCTTTCGAATCCCTTCGCGCCAGGTGTAGACGGCGATGGACCAGGAACCCCGGAGAAAAGTCATAAAGGCATTCATTCGGCCACTTCCTTCATATCGGCGGCAATGTTGCTGTTGCCGCGACCCGCTTCACCGACCACGCGCACGAAGAGCTCCTCGAGGGTTTCTCGCCGCGGCGCGATGCTGGCGACGGCGATGTTGTTGGCCCGGCAGACGTCGAGGGCGTTGTAGAGGGCCAGGGTATTGGGGATGCGCAGGAGGGCCCGGCCGTCGACGGTGTCTTCGGCCTGGATGCCGGCCTGGGCCAGCACCGGGATCCGCTCGGCGGTGACGCCTTCGGCGCGGATGGTGATGTCGCGGTCGGACAGGAGCTCGTCGAGGGTTCCCTCGGTCTGGAGCTCGCCGTTGTACAGGATGCCCACGCGGTTGCAGATCAGCTCGACTTCCATGAGCTCGTGGCTGGAGATCAGGAGGGTCTTGCCTTCGTCGCGCAGGCGGATGAGGATGTCGCGGATGTCCTTGCGCGCGATAGGGTCGAGGCCGGTGGTGGGCTCGTCGAGGATGAGGATCTGGGGGTTGTTGATGAGGGCCTGGGCGAGGCCGATGCGCTGGCGCATGCCCTTGGAATAGCCCTTGATCATCCGTTTTCGGGCGTGGGTCATGCCGACGACGTCGATGACTTCATCGATGCGGCGGCTCAGCTCGCGTCCGCCCAGCCCGTAGAGCTGGCCGTAGAACCGCAGCACTTCCTCTCCCTTGAGGAAGTCGGGGTAGTAGGCGCCCTCGGGGAGGTAACCGATTTTCTGGCGCACATGGGTGGCGCCGATGTCTTCGGTGCCGAGGATCTTGATGGTGCCGGAGGTGGGAAAGATAAGGCCGAGCAGCAGCCGGATGGTGGTCGTCTTGCCCGAGCCGTTGGGCCCGAGGTAGCCGTAGAGCTCACCCTCGCGAATGGCGAGGTTGAGGTTCTTCAGCGCATGGACGTCCTGCCCTTTCAGGGCCGCTTCGTAGACCTTTCCCAGGTTGTTGGTTTCAATAACTACAGACACGGATTTCGGCCCTCACGGTATGATGACAACGATACGATCACCCAGCGCCGACCGGATGGCGGCGAAGGCTCCCGCGGGGAGTCCGAGCCCCCGGAAAAAGCCCGCCATTCCGCCCGCCGCACACTTGGATTCAGAAACCGCCTCTGCCAATGTCCGCCAGCGCGGACCCTGCAATATCCACACGCCCAAACGTCAAAGTTCCCGGATCCCCCACCGGCGAGATGATGGCAATCATCTTACCCACTGCTCCGAATCGGAGTCAATCCGGTGGTTCTTGTGCCGCAGCTCAACAAGCCATTATACGATGCCGCTACTTGATTTACAACGATTGGCGGCCATTCATTCCCCGTCCGCGGGCGGCGCAATCCGCGCTTCGTCCCATTCCTGGGGCGTGGGTACGTTGTCGTCCCAGCTCCGGATGGACCGACCGTCGCGGACGTAGAAGAATCGGGGCGGCGCCACGTTGACGAACGAATAAAACTCGCGAACTCCCACGAGGTGGGTGGGAAATTCGGGTTGGGTATCCTGTCGGAACTGTTCGAGGGTGGCCTCGTCGCCGGTCATCAGACCCACGACCGGAGGCCCGTCGGGCCGGCGGGCGAATTCGTTGAGGTCGGGGACCGTGGCCATGCAGTGTTCGCAGGTGGTGCTGAGCATGGCCACCAGGTATTCGCCGGATCCCAGGTCGTAGGGAACCCCCATCTCTTCAAACACGAACTGGGCGAAGGGCCGGGGCTGATCGGGGGCCTGCGGCGCGGGCTCGACGTGAAAGGCGACGTAGACCGGCACCGCCCCGGCCAGGACGAGGGCGGCCGCGGCCTTGGCGGCCTGCCCGGCGCCGGCGTGCCCTCCCCCGTTTCGGACGAGCCCCCACGCGGCGAACCCGGTGAGGACGAGGAGGGCGGCGTTCTTGATTAATGAGACGCGGGGTCCCATAGCGATGGGTCCGCTGCAACCGCAGTCGGTGATTCCGTGATAGATCCAGGCGTAGACGATGAGTCCGGAGAATCCGACGAGCAGGAGGGCCGTGGCGCCGAGGAGGAACCCCCGGGGACGCATCCCCAGCAGCAGCGCCGTTCCGAGAAACATCTCGACGGCGAGGGTGCCCAGGGCAGCGGCCGTCTGGAGGGCGTCGCCGTCGACGACGCCGTAGTTGCCGATGGCGACGATGAAATCGTTGACGTAGAGGGCCTTGAGGATCGCGAATATAAGGAACACCAGGCCCACGAGGGCTTCGGCGGCCCGGGCCGCGGCGGGGACAAGGCCCTTTTGAGAGGGAATGCTCGCTGCTTCGGTCATAATTTCTATAACACCGCCATCAGCAATTCCATGACCAGGGATCGGACCACGATTAGAAGGAGTATGACAATCATGGGCGAAAAGTCGACCGGTCCCAGGGCACCCATGCGGGCGCGGATCGGCTCGAGGATCGGATCGGTGAGACGATATATCCAGGCGATGGCGGGGTGGCGCGGGTCGACACTGACCCAGGAGAGAAGGGCCCGAACGATGACCAGGAGGATGAAGGCGTCGAAAATCAGGTCAACGAGTCGGATCAGCGCCATAGCCCCTCGATGTTCGTTTTCACGCACCGTGTCTCCGGGCGGTTCCTCCGGCGACTTCGCGTTCCGATGGTAAAGGTCGATCGACGGGAATTCAAGGGAGCGGCGCGGGCGGGCGTGAGCGCCCGTATGCTAGGATAGGCGGCGGTCGGGAGGAAAATGCCCATGTACGATAACGTTATGTCTGTACTGCAGAACCGATGGATCCAGTTTATCGGGGTATTGTTGATCCTGGTTCTGGCGGGGTACCTTTTCTACCTGGTGACCCCTCTCTTGATCCCCATCTTTCTGGCCCTGCTGGTGGCGTACCTGTTGAACCCGGTCGTGGGCTTTCTCGAGCAGCGCGGGGTGCGACGGACCCTGTCGACGGGGGCGCTGGGGCTGTTGGGGGCCCTGTTTCTGGTCATGATTCCCATCTTCCTGGTGCCGCGCCTGGTGGGTCAGGCGGAACGGCTGGTATTGCAGGCGCGAGCCAGCATCCAATCGGCCGGGGTGACCGACGCCGACGAGGGAGATTTCCTGAGCACCGTCATGGACTGGCTTCCCCTGGAGCAGTTCGTTCGCACCATGGGCTGGTGGCCTCCGCCGACGGACGACGCCCTCGAGGCCGAGTTGCAGGCGGAACTGGACGCGGGCGAGGGTCTCCTGATCGACGCGGGAATCGAGGCTGCCGATGAGGCGGAGCCTTCGGCGGCCGAGGGTTCGGGGCTCGAGTTGGAGAGCTCCGACCTGGTGGACGACGCGGAGGCCCTGGAACCGGTCTGGGAGGAGTATCCGCCTCTGACCGACGAGGTCGCCCGGGCGGTGATCGCGGAGCGGATCGGTAACGCGGTTCGTGAGAACATCCAGACCATCGTGCGGCGCTATGCGTCGTCGGCCGTGGCGTCGCTGCGGGTGGGCAGCGCGACCCTGGCCGATTTCGTGACGGCGGTATGGCGGTCCATCGTATGGTTCCTGGCCCTGTTGGTGAGCTTCTCGATCTTCTCCTTTGCCACGGGCTATATCCTGATCAGCTTTGACCGGCTCATCGAGCATTCGAAAGAGCTCGTGCCGGAGCGGCACCGGGAGAAAACGTTTTCGATTGTGTCGCGCATTGACGAGCAGCTCCGGAGCTTCGTGCGGGGGCAGTTTGTGGTGTCGCTCATCGAGGCGTGCATTTACAGCGTCGGTCTGTCCATCGCCCAGGTTCCCTTTGCCATCCCCCTCGGCGTCGTCATCGGGTTCATCATCATCGTGCCGTACATCGGGGTGATGCTGGGATTCATCACATCGGTCCTGCTGGCGCTGGTGGCCCACGGCCTGGACTGGCACATCCTGGCCGTGATAGGCACCTTCGTGGCCGTGCAGACCGCCGAGGAGGCCTTCCTGAAGCCGGTCATCGTGGGCGACAAGGTCGGACTCCACCCGGTGTGGGTGATGATGTCGTTTCTGGTGTTCGGCAACGCCCTGGGATTCCTGGGCGTCCTGCTGGCCGTGCCCATCGCGGCGTCGCTGAAGGTGCTGGTTCTCGAGGCCTTCGAGTACTACCAGAAGTCGAAGCTGTACCGGGCCCGGAAGGCGGCCGACGGTTGAGTCTTCGGTCCTCGGTTGCCGGTTATCGATTGAGGGGCTGAAACGAAGCGCGCCCGGAAGGCCTTTGGAGCCAACCGGGCGCGCGGTTTATCTGTGTGTCGCCTGCGGCGAACAGGTCAGCGCTGGTCGATGGGTACGAAGGCGCGTTCGGTCTCGCCGGTGTAGATCTGGCGGGGCCGGTGGATTCGGAACATGGGATCCTCGCGCATTTCTTTCCAGTGGGCGATCCACCCGGGCAGGCGTCCCAGGGCGAACATGACGGTAAACATGTTGGTGGGGATGCCCATGGCGCGGTAGATGATGCCGCTATAGAAATCGACGTTGGGATAAAGCCGCCGCTCGATGAAGAAGTCGTCGTGAAGGACGGTCTCCTCGAGGTTCTTGGCGACGTCCAGAAGGGGTTCGGTCACGCCGAGGGATGCGAGGACCTGGTCGCAGGCCTTCTTGAGGATGGTGGCGCGGGGATCGAAGTTCTTGTATACCCGATGGCCGAAGCCCATGAGGCGGAACCCGGAACTCTTGTCCTTGGCGAGCTCGATGTACTTCTTGTAGTCGCCGCCGTCGGCGAGCATGCGCTCG
>CAYVOE010000286.1:243-6885 GCA_964452795.1 uncultured Nitrospiraceae bacterium | reverse complement strand
GAGTACGGGTACGACGGGAGGCACCGGCTCACGCAGATCGCCCACAAGGACGGGAACACGGTGCTGCAAGGCTTTGCCTACGCCCTCACCGCGGGCAGCAACATCACGAAGACCACCCACGAGGACTCCTCGTACTGGGACTACTTCTACGACGCCCGCGGCCGCCTAACGAAGGCCGAACGCTACGACGATTCTCCCACGCTGCTCACCCGCTGGACCTACACGTATTCCCTAGCGGACAACATGACCTCCAAGGCCGTCTTCACCCCGCCCAGCACCACCGAGACCACGACCTTCGCCTACGACTCCGGCAACGAACTCACCACCCAGACCATTGGCGGGGTCACCACGACCTTTGGCTATAGTGCATGGGGGCGGATGACTAACAAGACAGATGGCACCAACAGTGCTGACTACTCTTGGCACTACGGTGGCAACTTGACGCATATCTCGTCCAGCTTTCCTGGCGAAGGCACAGTGATCTACGTCTATGGCGCTGATGGCAAACGCCGTGAGCGCAACGACGGCACGGTGACGAAGTACAAGTGGAACGCCAGCTTATCCGTCGTCAACGAGGAAGACGGCGCCGGGAATCTGCAAGTCACTCGTGTAGGGACCGCTGCCGATGTCACGGGTGCTAACGCTGCAACTGGTACGTATCGATACTACTCTCTCGACAATATCGCCTCAGTCGGGCAGGCCCGTGACGACGACAAAACGCTTCTCGCCCATATGGAGTACGATCCCTATGGGCAACCCTACAACGAAGCAGGTATCCATGGACGCCGTGCGTATGGTGGTGCTACTTGGGACTCCGGTGGCCAGCTCTACTATTTTCTCTTCCGGTATTACTCAGGTTATCACTCGCGATGGCTTACGCGCGACCCGATAGGGGTTAGTCGGCGCAGCACCAACGGCTACGCGTACGCGAACAGTAATCCCGTGGCGATAGTAGACGCACTGGGTTTAGTAGAGGTAGTTGGAGACTGCTGCGGGCGACAGGATGAATTGCAGGCGGCATTTGAGCATGAGTGCGATGTGGGAGTGGACGCGGAAATAACAGATCCGGCCTTGCGCGCGTGCATGAAAAGACATTGTAACGCAGGTATGGTGCATTGCTCGAAGAATGAAAATGACCCCATATGCCGCAAAGAGCTGTCACCCGGTCGCATGCCCGGTGGTCATGCTGATGTTGTACTCTTCAGAAACGACGATGGCCAGTGGGCGATCGTCTACTACCCCAATATCACCCTGTGTATTGACAACATTCAGGCATTCGGGGCCAGCGCTGTGTCGCGCTATATCGGCCTTCATGAGTGGGCACACACCTGCGCTTGGCAGCATGGCGAGGTAGGGAAAGGCGTCCCAGGAGAAGGAGGGCAGCTATGAGGGGAGGCCCGTACGTAAGTCGCGATCTCGGCTTTGTGATGATACTTCGGGCTACGCAAAACCCCTCGATCGGCTGCTCACTCTTCGAAACGATCTGGAAAACCGATTGCCGGCACCTCGACGTACAGCGATGTTGGCCTACGCTCGGTCGTCGGAGGAGGGGAGTTGACTTCGAGGGCGTATGCTGAAAGGAGGCATTCTGTTGCGCAGTGAGAATCTGAAGCTCTTCACCTTAGGCATCTTCATGTCCGCGTGCAGCCACTCGAGTCAAGCCCCGGAAATCAACAGAGAAGTGCCGGAAATGCCAGCACCTAGCAGTGCTTCCATGTACACCCCTCATCTAGACATGGTGATGATGATTCGTGTGGATGGAGAGGTTCGTTCAATGGCCACCAAAGAACCACTAGAGGATGCCACGGTTAGTATTTTCGCCAACACGCGCGCAGGCCGCCTGGAGCCTGAGGGGGTTGAGGGGCACCAAACAACTAGTGAGACAGGCGGTTTCGATTTCTCCGCGTATTTCATGTGGGGCGAGCCCTACACCAAGGAGCTTCCACAAGGAGTAGAAGCGAGGGATTCGGATGAAGTGGTGTGCGAAGTCTCCATTGAAAGCGAAGGGTATAAGGCTAAGCGATATAGCTTTGGAGTACGTGACCTCGACCGATTGGCTCCTGCTGCAAGCGCGCTGCACATGGGTACCGTTTACCTGGAAGAGATCTTGAGGAAAAACCGCGAGGGCTGTGGCGCGTAGCCAGAAGCCCCTGTCGGCAAGTCTCTACTTGGCCGACGCTGGTAGCCAGTCGCTGTATCTGCTACATCGGAGGGGAACAAGATACTAGTTATCTGTCTTCCCTCCCGTTTATTCGTCTTGCTTGGCGTGCTGGCGCCGCGTCCAGGAAGGGCTTTTCCCAAGGCACTTATGTCAGCAGGTTGTATAACAGCAAAGGGAGCAGGACGGGGCGGGGGGCACGGGCAAGCTAACGAAGGTGACCTCCCCTTCGGGCGACACGCAGCACCTGGCCTCGAGCTACGCGGGCAGCCTCATTACCAAGGTCGAGGTGAAGAAGGGCACGACGGTGCTCGAGACCACGGCCTATGCCTACAACGGCACGAACGAGTTGACGAAGGTGACGGACCCGGCGAATCGGACGGTGCAGTACGCCTACGGCTCGAACGGGGCCGCCTCCGGCTCGCGCTACATCACCTCGATCACGGACAAGAAGGGCCAGAGCACCAGCCTGGCGTGGAGCTTCTCCTTGAGCGCCAGCAGCCCGTAAGAAGCGTCCCAGGTGGACTTGACCCCGACAGCTGACCGCCGCTGTGTTGTGCTACACTGGGGCCGAGAGAAGCCGGGTGAAGCCGACGAAGAGAAAGGTCAGGGCGTTGCGCAGCGGGATAGCGTGCCTTGTGATGGTCGTGTGTTGTATATCGTGTGCCTGCCGCGCGCAGGACGAAGTACTATCCACGCCGGAGGGACCTCGGGTGGCGTTGTCGGCAGACCGGGTGAACTTTGGAGAAGTGCAGCCCGAGGACACGCCGAAGGAGACGGTCGAGGTGCGCAACGCGGGGGACGAGCCCCTGCGGATCGAGCGGGTCGGCTCGAGCTGCGGGTGCACCACGGCCCGCCTGGAACCGTCGGTCCTGGCCCCGGGGGAGGCGACGCCCCTGGAGATCGCGCTGAGTCTCGCGGACTACGGCTCGGATCACGTCCGCACGCGAATCACGCTCGTCACGAACGACCCCGAGCGGCCCGAGGCGACGGTGGAGGTGTCGGCGGACATCGTGCCGGAGTTCACGCTGGAGCCGGGGGAACTGGACTTCGGCCGCGTCAAAGGGGGCCGGGAAGCCGTGCGGACCCTGGAAGTGAAGCCGGCAAAGGGCCGCCGGATCCGCGTTACGCGCGTGGAGGCTTCGGAGAGGTTCGAGGTCCGTCGGGAAGAGCCGGACTCCGGGGAGGAAGCCTACCGCATCACCGTCCGGGTGCCTCCGGAGCTTCGGACGGGGCTGCACCAGGGCCGGGTGGCGGTAGTGACGGACGTGGCGCGGATGGCGCGGCGGGCGGTGCCCGTGCGGGTCGAGGTAGTCGGCCTGGAGGTGCAGGCAACGCCCAATGTATTGGTCTTCGGGCCGGCCGCGCCGGGAGCGTTGGCGGGCACCGCGGAAATATCGGCCCCTGCGGCCTTCGAAGTCACGGGCGTAACGTGTCCCACCGACCTGCTGCGGGTGGCGGTGCGCGAGGTCGAGGAAGGCCGCCGCTACGCCCTGGACTTTGCGGTCGATCCGGGGGCCGCCTCCGGCGACTGCCAGGGCCAAGTCACCGTGAACCTCACCGACGGCATCCTCTCCGAAACCGTCTCGATCCCCTTCTTCGGCACGGTCGCACCCGAGTAGCCTCGACGCGGCTCCGGCGGTCTTCGGCCTCCGGTCCGGAACCCTTCGGGATCGTCAGGCTCGCTTACCGCTTCCGCAGTACGATGGCGTGCGCTCGCCATGCCTTCCCGAAGCGCGGTTATACAACTCGGGACTGAGCCCATGGAGGTGTTCTAGCTACCCCCTTGACAACCCGTCTGATCCGGGGTATAGTGGCGCCCGTGGGAGCGAGGCCCCGTGGCGCCGGGGTTCGGGCGGCGCGCGGCTTTTCCTTCAACATTCACCATCGGGTTTTGGCGCACCCGCCCGGGGGTGATTTTCCGGTTTGTTCTCTCCGCAACGCTCAGCAGTCGCAGTGTGCCCGGCGGTTCCGCAGGGGAATCGGCGGGCGAAGGGAATGCCGTTTTCCGGCGTCGTCGACGACGCCCCGGGAGGCCGTCTCATGCCGATGCTCGAGCACCACCGCCGTTTCTTCCGCCTCGTCAGCTTCGCGGTCCTGATGTTCTTCGGCCCCACGACCGTCGAGTTCTGGAACTTCCTGCCTCGGGTGCGCGTGCAGACGGCCCAGGCGGAGTCTGCCGACGAAGCATCGGGCGGCGTACCCGCGGCCCTGCCCGCGCCCACGACTTTGGCCCTGCTCACCCAGCAGAGCCTGGGGGCGCTGGCCTCGCGCGTGGCGCAGAGCATCCCGGTGGCGCCGGTGCCGGACCTGCCGAAGGCGGAGCTTCTGCTGGCGTCCCTGGCCCGGCCGGAGCCGGGGCTGTCCGTGTCGCATCTGCCGGAACCCCCTGCCGCCTCGAGGCAAGCGGTAAGGGTGCCGACGCAGCGCCCGATGCGGCTGGCGCAAGCCCTGGAGCCCCCGGCGGAATCCGCCGACCCGGCGGCGGGGCTGGCCGAGGCCGATGCCGCGCGCGACGCCGGGGCCTACGGCGAGGCGGCGGCGGGCTACCTGCGGGTCTTGAACGAGCACCCGACGGCCCCGGAGGCCGCGACGGCGGCCGAGCACCTAGGGGCGATGTACGAGACGATGCCGGCGGAGGAGCTGTCCGCGGTGGATGCGGCGATGCCCGATGTCGCCGGGTATTTCTCTTCGCCCGCGATGCTGGCGGCGGTGGCGTACTACGGGTGGCGGGCCGACCGGGGCGGGGCCGACGCCGGGGCGTATGCCGCGCTGCAGTTGGACGCGGCGTGGGCGGGGCTGTGGGCGTACCCGACGGACCCGACGCAGTGTGAAGCGGTGGCGGCCTATCTGGACCGGTCGCAGGCCCGGGGGAGCGAGGCGACCGCGGCGGCCCTCGAGGGATTGAATGCGGTGGCGGCGGACCTGGCGCCCAGCATCGTGAGCTGGTACGCGCGCTACCGGTTGGCCGAGTATTACCGCTCGCCGTTGCACGCGGATGCCGCCTTGGCCCAAGCCCATTACGCGGCGCTGGTGAACGACTTACCGTACGGGTTTATCGATGCGGCGCTGGCGGACGAGGGCCTGCCGGCGGCGCTGCGAACGGAACTGGCGTACGCGAAGGGTGTAGCCCTGCTCGTCGCGGGATATGCGGCGGAAGCCCAGGCGGTGTTCGAGGCCGCGGGCCTGGGGGCGGAAGGCACCCACGAGGCGTCGCGCATCGCCTTGGCCGAAGCCGACGCGGTGCGCCTGTCGGGGGACCGGGAGCAGGCCCTGCGGCTGTACCTGGGCGTGATCGAGCGGTACGAGGACACGCTCGAGCGCCATCTCGCGTACTCGGCCTTTACCGCCCTGGTCCTCGCGGCCTCGGCGGAAGAGCAGCGGGCCTGGGCGGCGGGGTTGCCGGCGCCCGAGGAACTGACGACGTGGAGCGGCCTGTACGCCCTGGGGTGGTCCTACTGGTATCCCCGAGCCCTGGGCGAACGCGAACGAGGCGAGTCGGAGGCGGCGCGGGAATCGTTCGCCCGGTTCCGCCAGGCGTACCTGAAGTCGGCGCGCATCAACCCGAACGACGTTTTCCAGGTCACGGCCAACTGGTACTACTACTGGAACTACGCCTATCTCGACGACGAGAAGCGTGCCCAGGCGCGGGAGGACTTTGCGCAAATGATCGCGGACCTGCCGCCGTCGGTGGTGCGCTGGACGGCGCGGTGGGCTCTGGGGGATGTGCTGCACAAGGACCGGGGAGACCCGGGGGCGACCTATTCCGAGGCGGGTGCGATGTTGAGCGCCGAGGAATTCGCCCCCGTGAAGGCTCTGCTGGACGCGCCGGAAGTGGCGGACGCGTACAAGGCTCACCTCACGTACCTGAAGGGGCGAGCCCACCTCAACCTGTGGCAACTGGACGAGGCGCGCGCGGCGTTTGAATGCGTGGAGCGGGACCATCCGGGGGCGGAGCCGGTGCTGCGGGAGTTTGCCGCCTTTGGCGCCGTGCAGGTGCGTCGGCTGCAGCGGGCCGGGGATCACGCCTTCGCCGTATCCGAGTACTCAACCTTCCTCCGGCAGAATCCCGCGAGCGAATTGGCGCCTTGGGCTCGGCTCGAGATCGCGCAGGCCTACGTGCTGGCGGGGGACTACGAGGGGGCGGCGGCGCTGTACCGCGACGTCGTGCAGCGGTATGCGAACACGTATAATCGGCGCGTGGCCGACGCCGCGACGCTGGAACTGGAATATCTGGAGACCTACCTGCTGGGGGCGACGGACGCGGCCCTCGCGGAGCGTCAAGCCGAGAACGCCAAAGCGGTCGAGCTTGCGCAAATTTGTGGACCCGAGGCGCTTATGAAGCTCCTGGCGCACCGGGATATCACGGCGACGGTCGACGAGCTGGCGGCCTTGGCCGGTACAGACGAGGTCGGCACGACGATGCAAGGGCTGGTACAAGCGGCACACGCGAAGGGCGTGACGCTGGCCGGCGTGCACGCCCG
>CAYVOE010000286.1:0-233 GCA_964452795.1 uncultured Nitrospiraceae bacterium | reverse complement strand
GTTCAAGAGGTGCCGGCACCCTTCATCGCCTTTGTGGACGGCAACCATTTCCTTTTGGTGGCATCGGTGACCGACGGGCAGGTGATCCTGGAGGACGCGTATCGGGCGCCCGAGACGGTGCCGATAGCGCGTTTCGAGCAGCGATGGAGCGGGCATGCCCTGGTCTTTGCCGACGCGGTGCCGACGGGTACGGCGGGCGAGCTGCAGGTGGCGACGCTCGAAGGCCTCAAGGG
>CAYVOE010000285.1:0-6887 GCA_964452795.1 uncultured Nitrospiraceae bacterium | reverse complement strand
GCGGCGCCCGTGCTGAACGAGTCCTTCCGCTACGCCGGCGCGGGAGAGCTGACCGAGGCCGCGAAGTCGGGCGAGCTCTTCACCCTCAAGCTGCGGTACAAGGCCCCCGACGGCGACACCAGCAAGCTGCTGAGCTTCCCGGTCAAGGACAGCGGAAAGTCCGTCGCCGAGGCCTCCCGCGACTTCAAGTTCGCCTCCGCCGTGGCCGGTTTCGGCATGATGCTCCGCGGCTCCCGCTACAAGGGCGACATCACCTACGACAAGGTCATGGCGCTGGCGGAAGAGGGCATCGGCCCCGACCCCTACGGATACCGGAGCGAGTTCCTGAGCCTGGTTAATAAAGCTCGGGGGCTGGATTTCTGACGCTCTTCCCTCCCGCAGGACTCCCGGGCCGAGGCTGCGGTCTCGGTCCGGGAGCGACCTGTCCGACTCCGGTCCTGTTCGCCATGTGAAACGAGTAGAGCCTCGGCGGCCGTTTCGGCTACTCTGTACGTCGACGGCCCGCCGCTTGTGGGGGCCGGGGACAGAGGAGACGTTACCGTGGAAGAACCCAGAACCACTCCGCCGGCCGAGACCGTGCGCCCCCGCGGGCAGAACGCGCCGGAAGAGGTCATCTGGCGAGGGACGCCCTCTCAGATGACCAACATCCTGCCGTTTCTATCGTGCCTGCTCATCATCCCCATCCCGTGGGCCATCTACCGCTGGTTGAAGACGCGCAACCACGTGTATGAACTGACCACCCAGCGCCTGCGCGACACCACGGGGATCCTGTCGAAAGAGACCAACGACATGGAGCTCTACCGCGTGAAGGACATGCGCCTCGACCAGCCCTTCCTGCTGCGCATGGTCGGCGCCGGCAACATCGTGCTCCTCACGTCCGACCGGACCTCCGAGAACTACGTGCTCCGCGCCGTGCGGCCCAAGCAGGGTCCCCATTGGCTGCTCGACCAGATCCGGCACTACGTCGAGATCCGCCGCGATCAGAAACGTGTCCGCGAGGTCGATTTCGAGTAGCGGGACGAGAGGCGGTTCTAGCAGCAATCGCAGGCGTCGCAGCATTCGCAACACCCACAGCAGTCGGACCAGTCGCACAACGAGAAGCGCTTCCGGCGCTTCCTTTCCTCCTCTGTGGAGTTCGTGCTCGCGAAGCACACGGCCGGGAGCGCCTCGAGGCACAGAACTTCCGCCGGTTCCTCGCGCGCCTGGGCGTCGCCCAGGACGGCGAGGAACGCGGCGTCGGTGTTGGTGGCGAGGCGGCTCGATAGGCCGTGCCACCGGCCCAGCGACTGACACAATCCGCATACGGACGCGGCCCACGCTCGTCGTTCATCTCGATCGAGCGCGCACCCGCATCCCCCCATAAGCCCAAACACGAGACCGCCCCTCCGCGCCCTTCGCTTATTCGATCACCAGGTCGTCGTTGGCCGGCAGCGCGGGGAAGGGATTGTGGGGCTCCAACTGGTACCAGTAGGCCACCGAAGCCAGGTCGTCCTGGAGCGGCAGGTACCGTCCTTCGCTCTGCCAGCCGAGGCTCTGGATCGTCACCCGCAGATCCTCATCAAACCGGATGGGATCGGTGATATGCCAGCGGTACTGGCCGAACCGGCGCTGTTCGCCCTCGTACGCCACGTGGTAGAACCCGGTGTAGGGGCTGCTGAAGCTCGAGTAAACGACCTTGCCGTCTTCCTCGCGCTCGCCGTAGCCGTAGGACCCGCAGAAATAGTCCTCTTCGCCCGTGCCGCAAATGGTGGGGAACTCGTCGTCGCCGTCAAGGTAGAACTTGATCTCGCCTTCACCCCACCACCCGGGACTGTTCGCGCCGTGGGCCAGGAAGGTGCCCACGAACTGGCCCTTGCCCTTGATGCCGTCCACGATGGTGTAGACTTCCTTCTCGGGCAGCGGGTTCACGCGGCGGAACTGGGCGTGGAAATAAGGCGCGTCGTCCGCGATCTCTTCCAGACTGTAGTCGATCTGGTAGTACAACGAGGCCCGTTCGGTTCCTCGGTTCTCCATCGTCACCCGGCACCGTTCGCGGAACGGCATGGGCCAGTAACTGTTGAACCCGCTCCGCGGATTGACGCACACCGCCAGCGACTGGATCCGGGGCTCGTTCCCCATGCCCCAGCCCGCCGCGAAGAAGTCGCCCACCGGCACCTCCACCGACGGGTGCTCTTCACCGTCCCAGTAGAAGCGCAGGATCATCAGCCGGTAATTGCCCACCGGCGTCATCCAGATGTGCCGGATCTTCCCCGAACCCTCGATGTCGGCCAGCGTAAAGGTCTCGCCGGGCTCGATGAGGACATAGGGGTTGACCTTCCAGCCCTGGCCGAGCTCCCGTGCCGCACGGGCCGCGGTCCCTTCCTCGAGCGTGGCCATCCCGCCCTTGCCCTTCTCCCCGGTGAAGTTTTCCGGGCTGATGGACCGCGACTGCATGTCGGGAAGCGTGTGGAGGTGGTCCAGTCCACCCAACTGCGCCCAGGCCGCGCCCCCGAACCCCGATAACACCGCAACCGTCAGACAGAGCCGCATCATGACTCAAGGCCTCCTTTTACCCGAAGCGTCCATATCCCGTGAAGCGTCGGGAGGAGTGTAACCCTGATCGACCCTCCGATTGCAATGGCGGCCGGCCGTCCCGGCCAGGTTCTGTCTCGTTTTACCTGGGCGAGGACGCCCAAACCGGCTCTTCCTTACGGCGTGGGTTCCGGGTGGTACCAGTAGACCACGCTCGAGAACGACGTGGCAGGCGCGGTGTTTTCAACGCCGTGTTCCACCAGCAATGCGAAGTCGTTCCCGAAAGGCACGGGGTCGGTGACGTGGAAGCGATACGCGGTAACTCGGGCCGCAGGCGGCGCCTGCAGGGCCGTGCACCCGTGGGTGGGCATGGAGCGGAACGCGCCCTCGAAACCGGCCGGCGCGTTGAAGAAGGACGCAACGGAGCCCGGCTCGTAGGTCTCCGGCCCCGAACCGTCGACCGCCACCCACACGCGGCCGTCAAGGTACTGCGGCGAGCCCGCGCTGCGCGCCGTGAGGGTGCAGCCCGCGTAGTGACCCGGACCGGCGAGGTTGATCGCCGTGTAGGGGCGGCCGGATTCGGGCGTGCTCTCGTTGTAGGCGGCGTGGAAGTAGTGGCCGTTCGGCGGAAACTCGGGCCGCCACGTGAGGCCGTAGGCGAAGTCGATCTTCGATTCCGAATGGTTGATGATGCGGAACACGGCTCGTTCCCGGAAAGGCATGGGCATGCGGCACCAGAGGCGCGTGCCGTCCCGACCGAAGGCCGGTCCGCCGTAGTCGGCGCCTTCCCGGGCGGCACCGCCGAAGAAGTCCGATACGGGGGCCAGCACCGCGGGCCGCTCCTGTCCTTCCCAATGGATGGCCAGCCAGATCTTGCTCAAGATCTCCGGATCCTTGGCGTCGATCCACAGCTCCAGTTCCGTGATCGTGGCGGGCCCGTGCATGGTCCAGAACTGGACGTTCTCTTCCGGCCACAGCTTGCGCGAGGATTTGTGATATTCCTCGGTGCGCCGGTCGACGAAGCGGATCTCCCGGCCCCGGTTCCACGCCGCGCGCCATTCCTTGAAGAACGCCCGATCCCGCGGCGACAGGGCGTGCGAGAAGGAATCGATGGGCGTGCCTTCCGGGAACGCCGCGTAGGTGGTTTCGAAGCAGAGCCCGTCGCCGGCATCCTGGACCGTGATCCGGCAGCCTTCCCTGAACGGAATGGGCACGTAGGAATGGCCCACGTCCTCGACCTGTCCCGCCAGGGGCGGCTCAAAAGGCCGCAGTTGTCCGTTGAACAGGCTGCTCAGCAAGGTTTCCAACGCAGGCGTGGGGGCGCCGTCGACGTATATGCGCACGGTGCCGCGCAGGTCCCGGGCCCACAGCCGCACGACGCATCCCGGTCCCGCGAGGTCGGCCACCACCGTCTCGACGCCCGAATCCGACGACGTCGCGCAATGGCGAACCTGCCGAACCGAGCCGAGCCGCGGCTGGGCGAGCGGCGCCAGAGAGCCGTCGATGCCCAGGGGGACCAGGGCATCGGTCCAGGAAGTCCGGGCTTGAGGGGCGACCGGCGTGCTGACACACCCCGCCGCCATCATCCCGGCGACGGCCACGGCCCCGATCCAGGTGCGTACCGACATGCTGATTCTCCTTGCCATGCCACGGCCTATGCCCGTTCTTCGGCCGAAAGGCCCGTTCGCTGTAGTGCGGCCGGGCAGGACAAGGAGGATCCGCGTCTAAATGCGTCCTAGGTGGGGGTGCGCCAGAACAGGACGAGGCCCGCCGCCAGGAACACGGCGTTGGCGAACCAGGCGGCGGCCACGGGGCCGATGCGCCCCATGTATCCCAACTGCATGCAGGCCGCGAACACGACGAGGTAGGCCAGGGCCACGGCGATGCTGGCCCCGAAGCTGATGGCCAGGCCGCCGCGGCGCAACCGCAGCGCGAAAGGCACGGCGAGCCAGATCATGATGAAGCTGAGGGCGGGCTGGGCGAACTTGGCGTGGAGGTCCACCTGGGCCCGCTGAGCCGGCATGCCTCGTTCCCGGGCCCGGGTCACGTCGTCCCAGAGCTGGGCGGCGCTCTTGGTTTCGGGGGCCCGCTCGAGGGAGAAGAGCCGGTCGGGCGTCTCTTCCAGGGGCGCCACGGCCTGGGTGACGCGGCGGGCGGGACGCCGGGCCTGTTCCCCTCCCGCGGCCAGGCTGAACCAGTGCCCGTCTTCGATGAGCCATTCGCCCCGCGACTCGTCCCAGAAGATGCGGCGGGCCTGGATATGCTCGATGCCGCGGGGGCCGATGCGGTGCAGGATAACCCCTTCGCCCGTCAGGGCGATGCGGTTGAATTTCTGGACGTGGACGGTCCACCCTCCCGACAGGCCGGCCCAGCTCACGCCTTCCCGCGTCTTCTTTGACGTGCTGGTGAAGTAGTTTTCCTCGATCTCTTCCGCCTTGGCCGCCGCGCTCGGCCCCACCGTCTCCTGAAGAACGAACACGGCCGCCGTCAGCGCCAGCGCGACGAGCACGGGCACGCGGGCGAACCGGCGCAGCCCGATCCCGCCCGCCAGGGCCGCGGTGACCTCGTTGTTCTGCGCCGCGTCGCCCAGCACCAGCAGGGCCGAAACCAGCATCGCCAGGGGCGCCAGTTGAAAGGCCACCTCGGGCGCGAAGGCGGCGTAGTAGGTGAGCACCGCCTGCCACGGGATGTCGTACTTCAGAATGTTGTCGCGCCGGTGGGTCAGCAGATCGATGAGCAGGTACATGAACACCAGCGCCACCAGGGCCCGCACCAGGGCCCCCGCCATGCGCTGCATCAGGTATCGGTCGAGGATCTTCATACCCGGTCCACCCGCCAGATCAGCCACAGGCCCGCCGCCGCCAGGATGACGTTGGGCGCCACGCTCCGCAGGATCACCTCCGACAGGGGCTTCATCGAATGGGGTTGAAGGGCGAAATAGGACAAATAGAAGAACAGGGCGATGCCGAAGCCGATGGCGAACCCGTAGGATCGGCCGCCTCTGGGCGTCCGCACCGCCAGGGGCGCGGCCACGAGGCTCACCGCCAGGCACGCCAGCGGCATGGCCAGGCGCTTGCCGATCTCGAGCCGGCTCTCCTGGATCTGGTTGGGAGTCTGGAGGAGTCCGTGCCGGTTGCCGACGCGCGGATCGTACCAGTCGCGACGGCCTGCCTGGAACCGCAGCAATTCGCCGAAGGTCAACAATTGCAGGCGGCCCGGCGGGATCTGTTCCGCGATCAGGGGCAGGGGCAGCGCCGTGTCGTCGAGGGTGCCCGCCAGCAGCCCGCCCCCGGCCTGGGGATAGATCATGTAGCCGTCGCGCAGCATCAGTTGCTGTTGCCGCCCTTCCCCGAGGACCTGAGCCTCGCGGGCCACGTAGACAATGGACCGGTCGTCCCGGGGCACCAGGATGTCGATGTTCTGGAGGAGGCGCTGCTCGGGGTCCTTGTCGCCGATGTAGACCCGCCAGTCGCCGAAACGGTGCATCATGCCCGTGGGCAGGACGTCGAGGGTCGCGCGGAGGGCCATATCGAAGTAGATCAGGTTGTTGGCCCGCTGGAGCGCCGCCGGCTGTACGCGGTCCTGCAGAACGAACGTGCCGGCCGCCAGCAGGGCGCCCCCCGCGATCACCGGAAGCAGCACCCGCTTCAGCGGAATGCCCGCCGCCTTCATCGCGATGATCTCGTTCTGCTGGGCCAGCCGGCCGAAGGCCAGGAGGATGCCCATCATGTACGCCACGGGGATCACGTAGCTCAGCAGCGACGGCAGGAAATACACCATCAGCCGCGCCAGGTCCGCCACCGTGGCGTAGGCGTAGGCGATGTCCTTCTTCTCGCGGATGTCGGCCGTGACGCCCACAAAGGCTACCACCGCCAGCGCCAGCAACGCCGGCCACGCCGTCTCCCGCAGGATATATCGGTTCAAAAAGTGCAAAGAGTTCCCCTATGTCCGGAGAAGGAGGATTATACCCTACATCCGCCCCCGACCGTCACCCCGCGCCGCCGGCGACCAACGGCGGACCGCCGGACGAGACCGTCCCACCACCAACGCCCGCCCCCGCCCGTCGCAGAGCTTGGATGCCTGCGCTCAAACGGGTTCGTGTGAGGTGGGTTCCCCGCGCAGGGCTGCGAGGACTGCGCTCGATGAGCTCGTGTGAGATGGCCCCCGCGTAGGACTACGAGGACTGCGCTGGGCGGGGCGGTGAGCCTGCCCCTACCCGACGCAGGGACGGGAAGACTGCGCCCAACGCGCTCATGTGAGATGACCTCCCCGTCACAGGACTACGAGGACTGCGCTCGGCGGGGTCGTGAGCCTGTCTCCACCCGTCATTGCGAGGAGCGATCACATGTGCAAATGCTTGCGGTAGGTGTATTTAC
>CAYVOE010000284.1:0-6902 GCA_964452795.1 uncultured Nitrospiraceae bacterium | reverse complement strand
AATTGGCCGAACGGGTGGCGGATCGGGCGGAGGTGGGCCCGGGAACGGAGGTCTGCGACGTGGGCTGCGGCTACGGCGGCACCGCGCGCCTCATGGCCGGCCGGGGCGCGCAGGTCGTGGGATACACCGTGTCGCAGGCCCAATACGAGTACGCCTGCGCGGTCCGGTCAAACGGCAACCCCCGCTATTTCTGCCGGGACTGGATGACGAACGCCCACGATCCCGCCTCCTTTGACGCCGTCGTCGCCATCGAAAGCTCCGAGCACATGCCCGACAAGACGGCCTTCTTCGCCGAAGCTCACCGCCTGCTGCGTCCGGGCGGGCGCATGGTGGTCTGTGCCTGGCTGGCCCGCGAGAACCCGCGTCCCCGCGAAGTAAAACACCTGCTCGAACCCATCTGCCGGGAAGGCCGTCTGCCCGGCATGGGCACGGAATCGGAGTACCGGACCTGGATGGCCGATGCCGGCTTCCGAGAGCTCGGCTTCGAAGATCTGACCGCGCAGGTGCGCCGCACCTGGACCCTTTGCGTGCGGCGCGTGGCGGCCCGGCTGCTCCACGATCGGGAGGCCTGGCGCCTCATCCTCGCCGGCCATTCCGACGCGGTATTCGTGCTGACCGTGGCGCGCATCGCCCTCGCCTACCGCACCGGCGCCATGCGCTACGGACTATTCCACGGACGCAAGCCCGAGGGGCGGCTTTCCTAAGCCCTCGGTCTTCGCTATAATGGCGTCGAAGGGTGTCCTCTGTGTCCGGTTGTGCTAAAGCCGCTCGTTCAGTAGCGGAAGTGCCTAGTGCGCGAGGGTCTTTCGATGCCACTGTTCTCGAGTCGTTCTTCCTTGTCCCGTTCCTTCCGCATCTCCCTGTTCAGCCTCGTCCTCGTGGCGGCGTCTTTTCCGGTCCAGGCCCAGGAGGGGGCGGAATCCTTCGTCCAGGCGGTCTGGCCCATCTTCGAGGCCCGCTGCATCGACTGCCACGCCGGCGACCGGCCCAAGGGCAAGCTCCGGCTCGACACGCCCGAAGCCATCGCCCAGGGCGGCGCCAGCGGACCGGCCCTGGTGGCGGGCAAACCCGACGACAGCCTCATCTTCCAACGGATCAGCCTGCCGGCGGACCACATCGACATCATGCCGGCCAAGGGCGACCCCCTGACCCCGGATCAGGTCGAGATCATTCGGAAGTGGATTGAAGGCGGGGCGGACTTCGGCAACTGGAAGGGACCGGACGCGGTGCCGGCCGCGGCGCCTTCCGAAGGAGCGGTGGCCCCCGCCGAAGCGGCCGTCCAGACCGCCGCGGCGACGACACCCGCCGAGGCGCGTCCCGACCCGCTCCTGGAACGGGCGAAGGGCGTGTCGCCCCCACCGGAGGACGCATTGACGGCCCTGCAGGAACTGGGCGGACTGGCCGCCACCATCAGCCAGGACATCGCCCTGGTCCGCGTGGACCTTCATCTCCTCGGCGACCGCATCACCGACGAACAGCTCGGCCTCCTCGCGCCGCTGACCGATCACGTGACGTGGTTGAACATCGCGGGAACGAAGGTTACCGACAACGGCGTCGCCCAACTGGCCCCGTTGAAGAACCTCACCCGGCTGAACCTCGAGAAGACGGGCATCGGCGACGAAGCCCTCGCCCACCTGTCGGGGCTCGAGCACCTCGAATACCTCAATCTCTACGGCACCCACGTGAGCGATGCGGGCCTGACCCACCTGGCGTCGTTGAAGAACCTCAAGCGGCTTTACCTCTGGCAGACGAAGGTGACGCCCGCCGGCGCCGAGCGGTTGAAGCAGGCCCTGCCGGAAGTCGAGGTGAATTTGGGGACCGAGCTGGCGGCGGCTTCCCCGGAAGCAGGGGCCGCGACTCCGGCCGTCGAGCCGGCCTTCGACGATGGAAGCTGCTGCGCCACGGCGAAGGCGGAAGGCAAGGCCTGCGACCATCCCTGTTGCGTCGAAGCCGCGGCGGCCGGCACGGTCTGCGCGAAATGCAATCCCAAAGCGGCCGCGGCGTCCGCCGAGGGAGCCGCACCGGCCGCGGAACCGTCCGGCGAAGATCCGAAGCAGGCGGAACTGGCGGCGCGGTTCTCGCCCAACAGTTGCTGCGCCGTCGCCCACCAGGAAGGCAAGACCTGTGACCATCCCTGCTGCAAAGAGGCCCGCGACGCCGGCGAAGTCTGCGTCAAGTGCAATCCCACGGCGGCGCAGGAGGCCAAAGCCGCCGACGCCCACTTCGTCCGGTTCAACCGCGACATCCGGCCCATCCTCGCCGAGAACTGCCTGGCCTGCCACGGCATGGACGGCAACGCCCGCAAGGCCGGCCTGCGGCTCGACGACCGCGAGTCGGCCCTGGCGTCGAAGGCGGTGGTGCCGGGCGATCCCGAAGCCAGCGAATTGCTGTACCGGGTGGCCCGTGCCGCCCCCGAGGATGCCATGCCCCCGGCTTCCACGGGCAAGCGGCTGACCCCGGAGCAGGTGGCCCTCCTCGAGCGCTGGATTGCCGAGGGCGCCCCCTACGAGAAGCACTGGTCCTACATCCCGCCCCAACGCCCCGCGGTGCCCGCCGTCGACGAATCGCTGTCCAACCCCATCGACGCCTTCATCCGAGCCCGACTCGAAAAAGAAGGTCTCGAACCTTCGCCCGAGGCCGACCGGGTAACCCTGATCCGACGCCTGAGCTTCGACCTCACCGGGCTTCCTCCGTCGCCCGATGACGTGGACGCTTTTGTGAACGACGGCGATCCCCACGCCTACGAGAAACTCGTGGACCGGCTCCTCGCTTCGCCCCACTTCGGCGAGCGCATGGCCGTGGACTGGCTCGACCTGGTCCGCTATGCCGATACCAACGGCTACCACGGCGACGAATACCGCAGCGTTTGGCCCTATCGAGACTACGTGGTCCGGGCCTTCAACGAGAACAAGCCCTTCGATCAATTCACCATCGAACAGTTGGCGGGCGACCTATTGCCCGACGCCACCACCGAGCAGAAAGTCGCGTCGGCCTACAACCGCCTCAACCAGCTCACCGCGGAGGGCGGCGCCCAGCCCGCCGAATACGTCGCCAAGTACGCCGCGGACCGGGTGCGCACCGCCGCCACGGCATGGCTCGGGGCCACCCTCGGCTGCGCGGAATGCCACGACCACAAGTTCGACCCCTTCAGCCAAAAGGATTTCTTCCGCTTCGCCGCCTTCTTCGCCGACGTTGAAGAGAAGGCGGTCTACCGGGCCGGCGACAAATGGGAGCCCATCCTCCCGCTGCCCACCGAGGAACAGGCACAGGAACTGGCGCGCCTCGAGGCGCGAGCGACCGAACTGAAGCAGACCCTCGAGAATCCGCCCATGGACCTGGCAGCCGACCGGGAACGGTGGGAGGCGGATCAGCGCGCCGCCTTCGTCGCCCAGGACAACGACTGGCTGTCCCTCGTCCCTGCGGAGGCCGTCGGAGTCAACGGAACGGAGCTGACGGTACAGGACGACCGGTCGATCCTGAGTTACGGTCCGAATCCCGACAAGGAGATCTATGAGGTCCGGTTCCGCTCGTCCCAGCGCAACGTCACGGCCCTCCGCCTCGAGACCTTCACCCACGCGACCTTCCCCAACCAGGGCCTGTCTCGCGGAAACGGCAACTTCGTCCTTACGGGCTTCGAAATCGAAGTGTGCGCCGACGACGGTGCGTGCACGCCCGTGGCCATCGCCGCGGCCGCGGCGGATTTCGCGCAGGATCAGTTTCCCATCGAAGGCGTCCTAGACGACCGACCGGATACGGGCTGGGCCGTCGCCGGCCACGAGAAGCCCGCGAACCACGAGGCCCTGTTTGTCTTCAAAGAGCCCGTGCCGGGCGGACCCAACACGCTCTGGACCGTGCGGCTCAAGCACGAGTCCGGCCATGCCCGTCACGCCATCGGACACTTCCGCCTGGGCCTGACGACCGCCGAAGCGCCGATGCTGCCCGCGCGGGCCCGCTTGCCGGAGCCCGTGTACAGCGCATTGCTCGTCGACAAGGATCAACGGTCGGAGGAACAGGAGGAGGTCGTCGCCCGCTACTACCGCGACGTGGCGCCCGCCCTCCAGCCGATCCGCGACGATCTGGCCCAGACCGAAACGCAACTGACGAAGCTTCGCGACGAAATCCCCTATACCCTCTACACGGTCTCGGTCGAGCCGCGGACGGTGCGCGTCCTGCCCCGCGGAAACTGGATGGACGAGTCCGGCGAAATCGTCGAGCCCGGCGTGCCCGAATTCCTCCCGCCCCTCGGGGTCGACGGACGGCGCGCCACTCGGCTCGACCTCGCCCGGTGGCTGGTTTCGGACGACAACCCCCTGACCGCCCGGGTCTACGTCAACCGCCTGTGGGAGCAGTTCTTCGGTACGGGGCTGTCAAAGGTCCTCGAAGACCTCGGCAACCGCGGCGAATGGCCCACCCATCCCGACCTGCTGGACTGGCTGGCCGTCGAGTTCGTCGACAGCGGCTGGGACGTCAAGCACATGGTGCGGATGATCGTCACCTCCGCCACCTACCGCCAGTCGTCCCGTCCCACGGCCGAAACCGTCGAACGCGACCCCTACAACCGCCTGCTGGCGCGGCAGACCCGGTTCCGCCTGCCCGCCGAGTTCATCCGCGACAACGCCCTGGCCATCGCGGGACTTCTCTCGCCCAAGCTCGGCGGACCCAGCGTCAAGCCTTACCAGCCCGACGGGTATTGGGCCGACTGCAACACCTTCACGGGCCCCCTGATTTACGACACCAGCACCGGGGAGGACCAGTACCGCCGCGGACTGTACACCTACTGGAAACGGTCGTTCCTCCATCCCAGCCTGCTGGCCTTCGACGCCCCGACACGGGAGGAGTGCACCGCCGACCGCACGCCGTCGAACACGCCGCTCCAGGCCCTGGTCCTGCTGAACGACCCGACCTACGTCGAGGCGGCCCGGATCTTCGCCGAGCACATCGTCCGCGAGGGCGGCGACTCCACGACCGCGCGCATCGTCTGGGCCTACCGCCGCGCCCTGGGCCGTGCGCCCACCGACGCCGAGATCCCCGTGCTCGAACGCCTCTGCGCCGAGCACTACAAACAGTACAAGGCCAACCCCGAAGAGGCGGACAAGCTGCTCGAGACCGGTCAGGCGCCCGTGCCGGACGACCTGGACCACGCGGAACTGGCGGCCTGGACGTCCGTGGCCCGCACCCTGCTCAACCTCAACGAAACCGTGTCGCGCTTGTAGGAACGGAAGGACCCGAGGCCGGCGGCAACCGGCTCGAACCACGAATCGACGATCACGATTCACTATCCCAAGGAGGTCTCCGGTGTTTCGCTTCAACGAATCGCAATTGCAGATGACGCGCCGCCACTTCCTGGGCCGCACGGCGACGGGCATGGGCGTGGCCGCGCTGGCCGCCCTCTTGAATCGGAGCGCCCCCGCGGCATCGGCGATGGGCCGCTGGCTGGGCGTCGTGAACCCGTATCACTTCGCCCCCCGGGCCCGCCGGGTCATCCACCTCTGCATGGCGGGCGGGCCGTCCCACCTCGAAACCTTCGACTACAAGCCCAAGCTGGCCGAAATGGACGGGCAGCCCATGCCCGCGTCCTTCACCGAAGGCCAGCCCATCGCCCAGTTGCAGGGCGCGGAATTGAAATGCCTGGCGCCGCAATGGAATTTCCGCCGATGGGGTCAATCCGGCCAGGAGATCTCGGAGATCCTGCCGCACATCGGCGGGATCGCCGACGACATCTGCATCGTGCGGTCCATGCAGACCGAGCAAATCAACCACGACCCCGCCCACACCTTCATGAACACCGGCACCTCCATCTCCGGCCGACCCAGCATGGGATCGTGGGTCCTCTACGGCCTGGGCAGCGAGTGCGACAACCTGCCGGGCTTCGTCGTACTCACCTCGTCCGGCGGCGGACAGAATCAGCCCATTTCCGCCCGCCAATGGCACAGCGGCTTCCTGCCGAGCCGGTTCCAGGGCGTGAAGTTCTTCTCCAAAGGCGACGCCGTGCTCTACGTCGATCCGCCCGAAGGCGTGTCGGACCATATGCAGGCCGACGTCCTGCGGGCCGTGCAGACCCTCGACGGCTACCACGCCGACACGGTCGACAACCCCGAGATCGCCACCCGCATCGCTCAATACGAGATGGCCTTCAAGATGCAGGCCAGCGTCCCCGACCTCGTGGACTTCTCCGACGAGCCCCGGCACATCCTCGAAATGTACGGCACCGAAGGCGGCGACGGCTCCTTCGCCTCGAACTGCCTCCTGGCCCGGCGCCTCGCCGAGCGCGGCGTCCGCTTTATCCAGCTCTACCACCGCGGATGGGACCACCACGGCGCCGTCAAAGAAGGCGTCAAGACCACCGCGAGCCTCGTCGACCGCGCCTCCGCGGCCCTCGTCAAAGACCTCAAGCAGCGCGGCATGCTCGAAGACACGCTTGTGATCTGGGGCGGCGAGTTCGGACGGACTCCCATGGCCCAGGGCGACGGCCGCGACCACCACATTCGCGGCTTCTCCATGTGGATGGCCGGCGGCGGCGTCCAGCCCGGGATCTCCTACGGCGCCACCGACGACCTCGGCTACAACGCCGTCGAGAACCCCGTCCACGTCAATGATTTCCACGCCACCATGCTCCACCTCCTGGGCATCGACCACACCAGGCTCACCTATCGGTTCCAGGGCCGCGACTTCCGCCTCACCGACGTCGGCGGCAACGTGGTACGCCCCATCCTGACGTAACGCGCCGACTCTCACCGACTCCGCCCGGTCGGGGAGAGTCGCGCCTTCTACTCCAAGACCCGTCCGCAAGCCGCCTAACGGGCCTCCGGGAAAACACAACCCCGCCCTCGCTCAACTGCTCACCCGAGAAAATTCCCCGAAGGGGATACATAAGTTAGCCCAGGGTCAGCGAGCGTAAGCGA
>CAYVOE010000283.1:0-6939 GCA_964452795.1 uncultured Nitrospiraceae bacterium | reverse complement strand
CGCTGTTCTGGACTAACATTGCTCTCGGTCTCGTCGTTTCGCTCGTGACAATTGCGCTTGCCCCGGTCGTCTCCTGGTTCTATTCGGAACCACGGCTCACGCTTATCACCATTGCCCTTGCGAGTACCTTCGTAGTGGGCGGAGCTACTGTTCAACATGAAGCGTTGCTCCAGCGACAGATGCGCTTCGCCGCATTGGTTGCCATACAGCTCCTTTCGCTGACGGCCGGCATAGTGACCGCAATCGTAATAGCGTCCATACATCAAACGTATTGGGCGCTCATATCCATGTCGATTTCCGCGGCACTGGTCAATGCCGTCGCGGTTTGGCTCGTGTGTCCATGGGTGCCGAGCCTCCCCAAATGGACCGCCGGCGTCGCGCCCATGCTCAAGTTCGGAGGAGGGTTGACCGGTTTCAACGTAGTCAATTACTTCGCTCGAAACTTGGACAATGTGCTGATCGGGTGGTGGTGGGGTCCGGGCCCCCTGGGGGTGTACTCAAAAGCCTATGCGTTGCTGATGCTGCCTTTGCGGCAGGTCAACGCCCCCATCGTTAGTACCGCCATGCCGCTGCTTAGTCGCCTGGTCAGCCAACCTTCGCGCTATCGGCGAGCGTACTTGAGAATTCATCAGGCCATATGCGTCATCACAATGCCGTTGGTCGTCGTGCTCATAGTACTGGCAGATTTGGTTGTCGTCCTGTTTCTTGGATCCCAATGGGCGGCTGCTGCGCCAATCTTCGCCATATTGGGAACAGCCGGGTTGGTTCAGCCCGCCAACAGCGTTCTGGGCGCGCTGTACATAAGCCAGGGACGTGCCCGAGATCAGTTTATCTTAGGCTTGATCAACTCTTCTTCCACTGTGGCCGTGTTTCTCTTGACGGTACCGTACGGAATCGTTGCGCTATCGACGGGGTACGCCACGCTCGAAATACTGAGGGCGCCGTTTGTGTGGTGGTGGGCAGGAAGGAAGGGCCCGGTGAGGTTCCGCGATCTCCTCACCAATGCAGCGTTTCCGCTCGCCGTCTCACTCGCTTCCGGCTTGATCCTATATGCGGCGCGGGTGCTCTCGCCGACTAGCTCGGCTTGGTTGAACGCGGGGTTCGGACTCGCCGTTGTCGCGGCTCTGTGGTTCGCCACGTTTCGTGGAACTCGTCACGGACGGGCGATCACAGCGGACTTGAGGGACTTGCTCCGCGGCTTGCACGAATAATGCAAACACACGAGCAACAGGTCTGGCTCGTGGAAAATCGCTGTAGAGACGCTTGGTAACGGGGTTTGGATCGACATCGCAGGACTTCGGATTGGGAACAATCCAACCCGTCCTTCGTTTGGGCCAGTACCACGACGCAATACTGAATATCCATACTTCCTGCCGAATAGAAAGCAGTCTGCGAGCAGCCCATACGGGTCAGCCTGGCCGTGGTCACGGGTGAAAGCCGCGTCTACTCCCGAAGCATGATCAGTCCCAGCACCTGGAACTCATCCAGTTTGTGATCCCGAGCCACATCCTTGATGCACTGGTCGAGCTCTGCCGAAATGCCGTGCGTTTCGAGCTTAGAAAGGAGTTCAGCGTGGTCAGTGCGCGTCATGTCAGCCAGGATCGACAACGGTGCTTCCGTGAGCGCTTCCGCGATGGGCCACTTCAACTGTTCAGGGGTGATGCGTCCAAACGAGAACATGGAGACGATCAGAGTCGTCGCGAAAATCGCCAAGCAGGCCCGGCCCCAGCCGGATCGAAGGTGCTTCAGGAAGGGGCGGTAGTTCACCACGACGTGGGCGCCCGTGCCCAGTAGGAAGAACCACGAGAACACCTCGTGGGCGAAGCTGAGGTGCCCTGGAACCACGTCAAAGAACATGAGTACGCCGCTGACCGCCAACGCGGTGAAGCTTCCGATGGTGAGCGGTGTTGACCAGGTGCGCAGTTTGAATCGCTTGACTCTGCTCATACCATGACCCCCTCTCGTTTCTCCCCTGCTCTTGCGGGCGTAAGCGCGTTACGCTCAACCTTCCGAACTGCCGCGCGGCGAGCGCAGCGCGAGTGTCCGTCACTGCCGTCAATAGGGTTGGTCTTCCCGAGGAACTTCTGAGTTGCAACCAAAAACGACCCTTGACTAACATGTTCGTAATACGAATCATATTAGGTCTCAATACGAACCATGTCAAGATCGAAGCGAGACGAAAAGAAGCAAGACGCGGCATCCGGCGAAGACCTGCTCGATGCGCTGATCCCCATTGCCTTCATAACAATGGCTGCGCTCAACAAGATTGGCGCCGAGAACGATCTATCCCTCACGGTGGTCCGCGTGCTGGGCATCTTGCGGGATCGTCGTCTGAGAGTGACCGATCTTGCGAACTACCTCGGGTTGGAAAAGCAGACGGTGTCGGGACTCATCACCCGGTCGGAGAAGCAGGGATTGGTTGCGCGCGCGCCGAGCACAAACGACGGCCGATCAGTGGAAGTCCACCTGACGAGCGAGGGCGCCGACCTGTTCGACCGCCTGCACCGGCAGGCGCAGCAGGCCCTGGCGCCACTTACCGAGCCGCTCAGCCCATCGGACCAGCGGCTCCTCCAGGAATTGCTCGAACGCATGCTCGAATCGCGGCAATTCTGATGTTCAAGGAGGTGCGGCTCACGAATGAGGCAATACGGGGCTCTGCCATCGGTTCTCTGGTGCCCTCAGATCAGGCCGAGGACCCCGTTGATGACCACCTGAACGTCGACGGCGTTGGTGGCTCCGTCGTTGTTGACGTCGGCGCTGAACGGGATGGGAATGCCCAACGCGCCGTTGATAACCAGTTGCACGTCCACCGCGTCCATTCGGCCGTCGGCGTTGATGTCGGGGCCCGAGGACCCCTTTCCTTCGAGCACGAGGAGACCGCCCGGACCGAGGGTGGCGACGATGCGTCCCCGGACGGCCGCCACGCCCGTGGCCGGCGCGGCCGTCGGATAGGTCTCCACGATCTTGAGGTCGGTGGCATCGCTGATGTCCACCACGACGATGCCTTCGGCGCCCGCCGCGATGTATGCGCGGTCGCCGTCGACGGCCAACCCGAGGGCCTCCTTGCCCGTGGGCAGCACGTCGACTTCCTCCGGCGCATCGGGGTCGGTGACGTCGATCACGACCAGGCCGGCGTGGCCGTAATCCGGCTCGGGGTCTCCGGGAAAGGCCGGGCGGAAGTAGGCGCACCACACGGCACTGCGTGTCGCCTTCTCGCCGTTCTTGGCACCAAGATCGCGAACGATAAGGCTCGTTAAGACGTCCTTTGAAAGGTCGTACCGCGTCGGCGTCGAATAAGAGCCGCGCCGAACCGGCACGCTTGGGTTCGAGATATCCACCACCTGCATCACACCCTTCGCGACGGACGTAAAATCCTGGCGCAGCGTGTAGGCGAAGTTGCCCGAAACCGTCACGCCGTGAACGGGTGAGGCTGTATCGCCGCCCACGACCGTCGCAGGCTGGGTCGTCAGGTCGAGAATCTGCATTCCGTCCGGCCCGCCCACATAGGCGCGGTTGCGTTGCGCGGCGATCGTCCTTAGAAAATTCTCGAAGGCCCGCCGTTCAAATTTCGGCGATTCCAGCTTCGACAGCTTGTACTCGTCCAGCCCGTCGGGCCCCGCGGCCAAGACACGATCCGAGCCAGCACCCACGACCGCGCTGTATTCCGTGTCGGAACTGGGCTCGGCCGGACGGACGCCGATGTCCTGCGCGTACTCGTTCAGGCCGGGTCCGAAAACCGCCACGTCGCCCACCAGGGCCACCGGTGCATTGGCCTCCGGCAGTTCCGACTTGTGGACCTCCGGATCGGGGATGGGCGCATACGTATCGAGATTGAGGCTGAAGTAGCCTCCTTCGCCGGCCGTGTACACCGCCTGGCCTGCAACCAGGAACTCCGCAGGCCTGTTGGGTGCAAAGAACCGGTCCATGCTCAGCGGCATTGCGGGATTGCTGATGTCGTATCGAGCGATGAAGAAGCCTTCGATTCCGTAGAGGATGTTGCCCTCGACCTTCATGTCTCGCATGGGAGCGCCGAGATTCCACCGCGTCGCGCCCGGAATGGGATCGGCCGGGTCGCTGACGTCCACCACCTCCAGAAAGCCTCTGGCACTGCCAGGAGCGCCTTCCGTGGTGCCGACGTACACGTAGTCGTCGTTCACCGCCAGCCCGCTTCCGCCGTCCCCGCCAAGCTTCACGGACCCCAGCTCCTGCGGATTGTCCGAATCCGAGATGTCGATGGACTGAAGCTCTCCGGTCTGAGTGAGTACGTAGCAGCGATCGGGATTGGCCGGATCGATCGCGACGCGGACCCCGGGGCCAGGTATTGGCAAACTCGTCGGATCCGCCGGCGTCGCGGGCACGGTGGCGTCGATCACCTGCAATGTGGGAACGTTGTTTACCGCGCCCACGGCGCAAACGATTCCGTCCTGCGCGTCAACGGCGGTCATCCGCCCCACCTCGACGGCGCCCACCTCTACCGGGTTATCGGGGTCTGACAAGTCAAAGATGTGGAGCGAGTCGTCGAAATTGGTGACCATATAGAGGTACCCGCCGTTGGTGACTACATCGACGATGGTGTTGGCGCCGTAGAAGTCGGCGGGCCCCAGGTCGAGCAGCGATAAATCCTGCAACTCCAGAACCACCGGTACCGGCGAGGTGATGGCGTAGGCATACCCCCCGTGGCCGACGAAGTGTGTCACGGGGTCGTGGGGCACGAACTGTTGCGCTTCGAGCGCGGGCAACTGCTGGACGTTGTAGCGGGCCACGCCCTCGGCGCCGTGGGCCACCAGCGCATAACCGTCGCCGACCGTCAGGCTGAACCCCTGTAGCCCGGCCCCCGCGAAGGCATGCGGCATCGTCGGATCCGTCAGGTCCACGGCCACAAGTCCGGCCGCCGCACCCGTAGCGAAAACGCCCTGCCCGTTCGGGAAGGGCATCATGTCCCGGACGCCGAGCCCCAGCTCGAGGGCGCCCACGAATTGCGGCAGGTCCGGATTCTCGACATCGTAGACATCGATCCCGTTGGCGCCGCCGGTGATCACCGTGTCGCCGATGGCCGCCACGCCCGAGGGCGCACCCGTCGACGGCAGGTAGGAGCCGGCAAAGGACAGCGCGCCAGACTCGTCGACGTCCAGTATGGCCACCCCCTCCTGGTCGTCCGCCAGATAGCGCTTGCCCTCGCCCAGGGCCACCCTCCTGACGTTCGCGAACTCTCGAACGTCAAAGGTCACCCCGAACTCATCGACGAAAGCGGGTTCCGCCGGATTGGTGATGTCATACAATCGCACGACGGTCGGCAGCTCAACGAAATTATCGGGAATCTTGTTGACCGCCAATTCCACCAAGCCGTTCAGCGTGGCGTTTACGAAGATGGCCTCGCCGTCAACGGGAACCGAGGCGATAACCACGGGATTGCCCGGGTCGGTGATGTCGATGACCTTGTAGCCCGCGCTGCCCAGCGCCACATGGATGTAGTTTCCGTGCTCCGGCTCGAAACAGGCGTGCTGCGGTATACCCTCGAGTTCCACGGTGCCCAGCGGATACGCCCACACCTGCTCCTGCACATTCGTGAGGATGAGGCGCGATCCTTCGCTGTAGCAGACCCTTCCTTCCGGTCTCGCAAACACGGACGCGAAGATATCCTCCCCCACGAGGAAGGTTGATCCTCCGACGCTCTCCAGGAACTTCAGCTCCTCCGCGGCCAGCGGAAACGGGACGAGGCAAAAGGCAAGCCAAGAGAAAAAACGGTGAGTGAAGCGGGAACGGTCAAGCGCAGGAAACCGAACCATGAGTCCACCCTCCTGTTTGAGGGCGGCCCTCCCCAGCTTGGACGAAGCGTAGCACAATTCCCATGCTTTCGGAAAGAAAAAAAACGGGGCGCTGTTCTCAAGCGCCCCTCGGGAATTCAGGTCGTACCCTGCACGACCCGCGAATTCAGTGACTACGTCAGGTCCACATGGTGTACTGGGGTACTTTCAGGAGTTCGCCATCTTTTTCAGCCGATAGATGCGCTGCGATGCCCGCCACCGTCATGTTCAGCGCATCCGCGACGTTGCATATGGGCGTTCGATTCTCGAGGATGGCCGTGACGAACTCGTTCATGAGATGCCCGTGAGAGCCCCCATGGCCGCCGGGATCCACGGTAGGCGGCAAGGGAGGACGTCGCAGGTCCGGCAAAGCGTTCGTCGCTCCGCTTCCCTTCGCCTGAAACCTTCCCCACGTCTCGCCGTATCCTGCGACCTCTTCGAAGCTCCCCAATTCTCCTCTGAAGCGGCCTTTCTCGCCCTCGTGCCCGGGGGTGTCGAAGCTGCATGCGATTCGGCATGACCCGCCGTCGCTCGTGCGGAACAACCCGGTCTCGGT
Organism: uncultured Nitrospiraceae bacterium; assembly: GCA_964452795.1. Classification (GTDB taxonomy): domain Bacteria; phylum Hydrogenedentota; class Hydrogenedentia; order Hydrogenedentales; family SLHB01; genus CAYVOE01. The sequence goes on along the minus strand of CAYVOE010000283.1, from coordinate 579 downwards.
GCTGAAGAGGTTGTTGAACTTGTTCCCTCCCGGTTGCAGCCACTTCCAGGTGCTCGGCTTCGCGTGGCATGAGACGTGCGTGAAGCTGCCGCCCGTTACCCCGACGTAGAAGGCGCTCGCGTGGGTCGGATACCACAGGGGCGGCGGACCGTCGCGCCACCCCTCGAAGGAGGGCACAGGCTCCTTGCCGTCGTGGTAGTGGTAGTACTCGCCCTCGGAGGAAATGTGCTCGCCGAAACATCCCGCTTCATAGAGCCGGCGCATGGCCCACAGCCCTCGATGGAAGTAGGAGGTCTCGAACATCATGTACTGGAGGCCTTTGTGCTCCTTCACGACCTCGTAGAGCAGATCCGCCTCTTCCAGCGATCCCCAGCACGCCGGCACGGTGGTCGCCACGTGCTTGCCGTGCTTCATGCACTCCACCACGTGCTTGACGTGTCGAGGCGGATCCGTGGCGCAGAACACCGCCTCGATATTGTCGTCTTTGACCAACTCCTCAAGCGACGGATAGGTCTTCTCGCACCGGCACGCCTTGGCCAGGCCGGCGCAACGGTCGGGGATCAGGTCGCTCACCGCCAC
>CAYVOE010000282.1:0-6943 GCA_964452795.1 uncultured Nitrospiraceae bacterium | reverse complement strand
CAGTTGGGCGACGTCATGAAGGAGTCGGCCCACGCGGCCTACACCTATCTCCGGGCCCATGCCGCCGAGTTGAAGATCCCCGAGACCTTCCACAAGACCTACGACCTTCACCTCCACGTCCCGGAAGGGGCCATCCCCAAGGACGGACCCTCCGCCGGTGTCGCCATGGCCGTCTCGCTGCTCTCGGCGCTCCGGCGCAAGGCTCCGAAAGGGCTCCTCGCCATGACGGGCGAGATCACCCTGCGCGGCCGGGTCCTGCCCGTGGGAGGCGTGAAGGAGAAGGTCCTGGCGGCTCACCGCGCCGGCATTCAGACGGTCGTCCTTCCCAAGGAGAACGTCAAGGACCTGGTGGAGCTCCCCGACGAGACGCGCGAGGCCATCCATTTTGTGGCCGTTGAGAACGTGGGCGAGGCCATCGAGGCCGCCTTCCCCCGCGCCCGGAAACGCCGCGCATGAAGGTGAAATCGGCCGAATACGTCAAGAGCGCCCTCCGGCTCGAGGACTGTCCTCGCGACCGGCGGCCCGAGTGCGCCTTCGCCGGCCGCTCGAACGTCGGCAAGTCCACCTTGCTCAACACGCTGCTCAACGTCAAGGGCCTGGCCAAGACCAGCAAGAAGCCCGGCAAGACCCAAACCATCAACTTTTTTGACGTAAACGGGAAGGTCTACTTCGTCGACCTGCCGGGCTACGGATACGCCAAAGTGCCCAAGACCCTCCAGGAGACCTGGGGACAGGCCGTCACCCGGTATCTCCTGGAACGAGAGCCCCTGCGCCTCGTCGTGCACCTCCTCGACGCGCGCCACCGCCCCACCGGCCAGGACGAAGACCTCCTCGACCTGCTTCAGGAAGCTCAGGTGCCCACCGTTCTCGTGGCCACCAAGATCGATAAGGTGCCGAAGGCGAAAGTTGAGGAGACCCTCGCCGGAATCCTGCGGAAGCTCTCCCTCGACGAGGACACCCTCATCATCCCCTTCTCGTCCGTCACCCGCGACGGACTCGGCCCCCTCTGGCGCGTCATCGACGAACAGCTCCGGGTCTGACCCGGTCCTTCTCCCCTACTCTTCTCCGGTCACGCCGCCCGGTATGGGCGAAGGCGCTTCCATCGACGCCACCGAAGCGCGGCGCGGGGCCGCCAGCAGCGCCAGCACCGACGCACCGAACCCGCGCACCAGCACCAGGAGCGACAGGATCTGCCCCACGATGGGCATGCAGAAGGCCGCCTCGGCCGCGATGCCGCCCAGAAGCTGTTGTCGCACGGGAAAGGCCTTCGGCGGCGTCGTGTCGGGCATCAGGTGCTGACCGAGGCTGCGGTAGGCCGCGCCGTAGGCAAAGACGGACACGACCCCCATCGCCAGCAGCAACAGGACCCCCAGAAGAAACAGGACCTGGCTCGCGATCATGAGCAGGGCCAGGATCACCCCCGCCCCGATGTTCACCGCACCCACCAGGCAGCACCGTCCCGGCCGGCTCCGGTATTGGTCGAAGACGCGGGCCCCGTAGGCCGGGTACCGCGCGCCGAACCACAGGCTCAGCGCCACATACCCCACCTTGACGAGCAGCACCACCACGAGGAACCCGAGCAGCGCGGCCGATCCGGCGAGCAAGGCCACGCTCTGGGCCAGTTCGGGATCCTCGGCCCCTTCAACGGCCCCCAACTGCGCGACCGCTATCGGCCAGACGTGGTTCATGCGAATCCTCCCCTCAAGTCCCGCGGTATCGCGGCACGCTCCGGTCTCCCGCGCTCGGTGTATGGGCGCGCCGGGCCTCGAACCCGTTGAACAGTATCAGAAGGCCGAGGAAACCGGCGATGGCCGTCCAGAGCGCCACCGGCGACAGGAGCGTTCCCACCTGCCCGAGTTCCTGGCGCGCGGACGCCCACACGGCGGCGGCCTGCTCGACGGGCGCGGCCGCCAGCTCGCGCGCCAGGTCGACCCCGCCATTCAACAGGCCCCCGGGAAAGGCGTTGAGCAGCTCGCCCAGCGGGAGGGGATAGAACCACCCCACCCCCACCGCCGCGACGGCCACCGTCAGGGCCCCGGTCAGCGCCATTACCCCCAGGCGCCGGGCCGATTCGCCCCGCACCCGGGCCTGCACCCGAGCCGCGAAGCCCGGAGCGGGCGCTTCCAGGGGCAGGCGGTGCAGGGCCTCGTCGAGCGCCGCCAGGCGTTCCCGATAGCGTCGGCAGGCGGGGCAGCGGGCGAAGTGCCCCTCCATTCCCGCAGCCACGGGCCGTCCCTCGTCGAACCGCGCCCGAAGGGCCGCTCTCACATCTCCGCATTCCATCACAATTCTTCCTCGATGAGCCATTCCCGCAGGCTTCGGCGTGCCCGCATCAGGGCCACCTTGGCCGCCCCCTCGGTCATTCCGACCACTTCCGCCGCCTCCCCGATGGTCATGCCCTCGCGGTAATGGAGGTGCATCAACATCGCCGAGCGGGGCGGTAATTTGCTCAGGAGCGCCGTCACCCGCTCTTCCAGTTCCCCCCGCAGCACGGCCGCGCGCACGTCCCCCGCCGGATCCGCCGGCTCAGGGCCTCCCTCGCCCTCGCCGATGCCGGCGGGGATGCGTCGCCGCCGAGCGCGCAGTCCGTTGAGGCCCACCCGGGTGGCGATGGCGTAGAGCCAGCTCCGCAACGGCCGCGACCGGTCGAAGCTCGCCAGAGCGCGATAGGCCCGAACGAAGGCCTCCTGGGCCAGGTCCTCGGCGTCTTCGCGGTTCCCCACGATCCCGTAGAGGTGCGAGTAGATCCGGGTCGAATATGCGCGCACAATCTCGGCGAAGGCCGCGCCGTCTCCTTCGACCGCCCGACGAACCCATTCCGCCTCGTGGGGATCGTTCGCCGCCGGCGCGGGAGGTCGCGATCGTACCGAACGTTCCGACGGTGCCTCCCGGAAGTCGTGCACGGCCCTCGGCCTCCGCAGTTCGATTCCTTCCATCCGGGTCGGCTCTCCGTGCGCCCTCCGGCCATCGCAATGCGCCCTCATTCTCCCGCACCGCCCGTGCCGCGATCAATGACCCGTACTCCCTTCCTCTGTCCGGGAATACACCGCATCGGCGGGCAAGGTTACACGCCGGCGCGACGGCGCCGCGTCCGCTGCGTCCGGAATATCGCTAAGATCCCTCGCCCGGCCGGCGGTTGCGGAGCCGGGGAAAAGCGTGTAAGCTGGCGGACAAGGAGCCGAAGTCATGACCGATGGTCACAGAGCCCTTCTTCACCGGCCTCGACCATCCGCCGCCGGCGGCTTCCGCACCCCGTCTCCCCCCTTTCCCGGCCCCCCCCGAGCGCGTTCCGCGCCGCCGTCTTCATTCGCGATCCGGCCGCGGTTCTCAGGAACCGGCTTCCGGCCCCCTTCGAATAACCGTCCCGCCCGGGACGGGAAGCCTCCACACGAGGAGGGTCTTGAAGATGAGACGCATCAAGTTCACCTGCCACGAAACCCACTGCGACCGCAAACACTACGTGAACGAGGAGGATGTGCGCGTCGTGCTGTCTCGCCTGCCCGACGAGACCTGGGAACGGCTTCGGGCCGTCCATTTCAACGACCACGGCCTGGGCGGGCGTCGCTGCGGATACACCGACGCGGGGCGCCGCGAAATCGCGCTGTGCGCCCTGCCGCCCCGGGTCAGCCTCACTTCCCTTTGCCTGCAGGACGGGCGCTCGCCGCGGGTGTTCGGCGCCGTCCGCGGACTCCCGTGGCCGGAGCGGGCCGTACGCCGCTTCATGCTCTACGACGTGTTTCTCCACGAACTGGGTCACCTGCAGATCGTGGACGAGCGCGCCAAGAGCGACCGCCGCAAATTCGCCCGGGAACGGCGCGCGCAGGAATTCGCCGACTTCTGGCGCCGGCTCCTGTGGCGCGACGCCTTCGATCATCCCGACCCTGCCCACAACCGCCCCGCGGAGGGGGAGCTGCTTACTTTGACCGCCGCCCTCGGGTAGATAGAATGTCAACAGTAAAGAAGGGGGCGGGCCTGTCCCCCGCCCTTCGACGGGGTGTACAATGGCGCCTGGCGAATCCGCGGCATTTCCGCGTTGGCCTGTACGACAACGGAGGTAGCTCATGAGACGCATTGCAACAACGGTGGTAACGGCCCTGGTGGGCGTCGGGGCCTTCGCTTCTGCCGCGACGGCCCAGGAGTCGGGCATCTGGTGCCCCAAAGGCGCCGAGGCGGCCGAAAAGCTGGGCTGGCGCGTCGGGTGCCAGGCCTATACGTTCAACCGGTTCACCTTCTACGAAGCCGTCGACAAGGTGAAGGCCCTGGGCCTGCACTACATCGAGGCCTATCCCGGCCAGACCCTCAGCCCGGATCACAAGGACGTCAAGTTCGGTCACGACCTGCCCGAAGAGCTGCGGAAGGAAGTGCTGGATCGGCTCTCCGCCGCCGACGTCAAGCTGGTGGCCTACGGCGTGGTGGCCGGTCTCGGCAATGAAGAAGCCGCGTGGCGGCCCGTATTCGAGTTCGCCAAGGCCATGGGCATCGAGACGATCACCGCGGAACCCGACGAGGATTCCTTCGAGCTCATCGACACGCTGGCGAACGAGTACCAGGTAAACGTCGCCATCCACAACCATCCCCAGCCGTCGAAGTACTGGAACCCGGATAAGGTGCTCGAGGTCCTCGAAGGCCGGAGCAAGCGCATCGGGGTCTGCGCCGACACGGGCCACTGGATGCGTTCCGGCATTCGGCCCATCGAGGCCCTGAGGAAGCTCGAAGGCCGGATCATCTCCTTCCACTTCAAGGACCTCCCCGAGATGGGCAACCCTCAGGCCCACGACGTGCCCTGGGGCACCGGGCTGGCCAACGTTCCCCGGCTCCTCCGCGAGATGAAGAGCCAGGGCTTCCAAGGGCTGGTCTCCGTCGAGTACGAGCACAACTGGGAGAATTCCCTGCCGGACATCGCTCAGTCGGTGGCCAATTTCGACACCATCGCCGCCAGTCTTTCCGAATAGGGGTTCCTTCCCACTCGATCACTCCGACGCCCGGCGGTCCGATCCCGCCGGGCGTCGCGCTGTCCGAGGCTGTCTCCTGTCTGAGATCGGGGACCCGCAACCCCTGATTTGACAGCAATAGATCACAATCCATACCTCTTCACTCATGATCCGTCGTTATCGCTCAAACCCCATGCGCCGCTGCAGCCATGGGGAGCAGGAAACTCTTTACCTCAGTCCCAGTCCATGCTAGGATATGCCCGGTTCCACAATGGGCAGCCGGGGCACGGGCTCGACGCTGCCTGCATTAGTTTAATCTGGCTTCATGCGGTTCTAAGCAGTATTCGATCCTTTGGCGTTTAATGGACCTTTGGTGCATTTATTGTTCTTGGAAAGGAATCGCGTCATGAAGAAACCGCTCGGCTTCACCCTCATCGAACTCCTCGTGGTCATTGCCATCATCGGCATCCTGGCGGCCATCCTGCTTCCGGCCCTCGCCCGAGCCCGAGAAGCGGCAAATCGGGCCGCCTGTCAGAACAACCTCAAGCAGTGGGCCCTCGTGTTCAAGATGCACGCCAACGAAAACAAGGGCCTGTTCCCCTCCCGCGCCCCGGACTACCGTAGACCCGACACGGGCACGTACAGCGCTCCCGACGGATGGGTCATCTTTCCCGAGTATGTCACCGACCTCATGATTTATCTTTGCCCCTCCGACGGCGAGGCCCACAGCGGCAAGGTCACCAGCCAGGACTTCATCAGCATCGCGGGAATCGATGGCTCCCTCGCGGCGGTTCCCGGCAATCACCCCCTGGACGGGCAGGAGTTCGTGCGCCTGGCCGGGCACAGCTACAACTATTACGGCTACGCCCTGGACTGGAACAAGGCGGACCCCGGCCTCGAGGGGGGCACGGGCCAGACGCTCACCAACTTCTTCGGCTTTGTCGCCATCATAACCGGATTCAGCGCCGCTTTCGGACAGCACACGGATTGGTTGACCTGGACGAATTACTCGCACCTCAAGGACATCAGCGATGTGGTGTTCGAGGACGGCACCCGGGGCAGCGTCCCGCGCCTCAAGGAGGGGATTGAACGGTTCTTCATCACCGACATCAACAATCCCGCGTCGGGCGCCGTGGCCCAGTCCACGCTCCCCATCATGTGGGACACGTCGCAGGCCTATAGCCCCAAGCTGGCGGCCCTGTTGAACGATCCCGACTACACCCCGTCCGTGATGAAGAACAACTTCAACCACGTCCCCGGCGGGTGCAACATCCTCTACCTCGACGGCCACGTCGAGTTCGTTCGCTACCCCTCCGAGAGGGTCTGGGTGCTGTCGCCGAAGAAGTACGACGCCGGCGCTTACTCGTAAGATTTACCAGCGGCGCCCGCCGCGTCGCTTGATCAAAAAAGGGCCGGTGCGGGGCATCTCATCGCCACCGCACCGGCCCGGCTGTTTCCATATGCACCGTTCGCCTTGCGTCCTACCGGCGTGCGCGGGGCGGGCGGCACATCAATTCTTCAATGACCCGCGCCAATTCCTCCGAAGTCACCACCTGCTCGATGTACACGTGGGGCGCGTCGGGGTCCTCGTTCCACTCGTGGCGGCCGGTCTCGCCGTCGAAGCGGATTCGCACCCCCGGCCGCTCCCGGAAGAGCTCGCCAGGGCCGCACACGGCGTAATACACCGCGCACTGGTCCCAACTGGGCCGCTGGTGGTCGTCGCGCTTGACGTAGATCTCGTAGGCGCGCCGGACCGGGCTGTCGGCCGGTCCCTGGGCCACGAGCCGCTGGCCCGTCAGCACGTCTTCCCCGTGAGACATCACCGCCATGGCCCCCGGCCAATGGTTCAGCACCCGGGCGGCCGACGGGATGTCGCAGCGCCAGTTGAACCCGTCCTCGCCCGAAGGCCAGAAGCCGCCGGCCATGGTCACCAGGAGGCGCACCTTGCGCCGGACCAGTTCCTCCCCGGAAAGGGGGCTGTATTCGTCGCCGGCCGTGTCGAGGAGCCGAGC
>CAYVOE010000281.1:309-6962 GCA_964452795.1 uncultured Nitrospiraceae bacterium | reverse complement strand
GACCTGACCGAGGCCCAGTTCAACGTGATGCTGGTGTTGAAGTACAAAGACCATCCCCTGACACAGTCGGACTTGAGCAAGCGCCTGGTGATCACGCGGGCGAGCGTGACGTCCGTCCTCGACCGACTTGAGTCAAAAGGGCTGGTGGAGCGTCAGGAAGTGCCGGGCAACCGGCGCATCTTCCATGTGGAGCTGACCCCGAAGGGCCGGCGCCGGGTGGAGGAGGTGGAGCCCTTGTATCGCGCGGAGATCCACACGGTGCTTCGGGATCTCGACGAGCGCGAATGCCGAACCTTGCTGGGACTGCTCGAGCGCGTCCGCGCGGGAGTCAGGAGCGGCGATGCATAAGGAGAGCCGGATGACCGGGCAGCGGTACCTTCGGGGGTTCTGGGCGTTGATCGCGACCCAGTTCCAGGGCGCGTTCAACGACAGCGCGCTCAAATTTCTCATTATTTTCTATCTGCCGCGGCTGTTCCCGCGGGACGGCGCGGAGGGGATGCAGCGGCTGATGGCCGATTCGGTGACGGCCATCTGCGGCGTTCTCTTCATCCTGCCGTTCCTGATCTTTCCCGGGTTCGCCGGGGCGCTGGCGGACCGGTACAGCAAACGCAGCGTGGCCATCGCCACGAAGTACTGGGAAGTGGGGGCCATGCTGCTGGCAGTCCTGGCCTTCTACGTGAACAACCCCTACTTCCTGTGGGGGGTCTTGTTTCTGATGGCCACCCAGAGCGCCTTCTTCAGTCCGGCAAAGTACGGCATTCTGCCGGAGATCCTGCCGGAGAAGCGCCTTTCCTGGGGGAACGGCTACCTCCAGATGAGCACGTTCCTGGCCATCATCGCGGGAACCGCCGCCGCCGGGCCTCTGCTGACCTACGCGGGCGACGGCATGCACCTGGCGCTGTGGCCGCTCGTGGGCTTCTCCGTGTTCGGCGTCATCGCCTCCCACTTCATCACGCGGGCGCCCGCGGCCGACCCCGGCCGGCGGATACCGGTGAATCCCTGGGCAGGCACTGTACCCCATCTGAGGATCTTCGCGTCGGAACGGTGGCTGTTCCTGGCGCTCCTGGGGATGGCGTATTTCTGGTTCGCCGCCGCCCTCATCCAGTCCAACATCGTGGAATTCGGCAAGGTGACGCTGGCATTGCCCACCGACGACCTGAACAGCTACCTGCAGGTGGCCCTGGCGGTGGGCATCGCCGCGGGCGGCGTGTCGGCGGGCTACCTGTCCGGAGGCAAGATCGAGGGCGGACTGGTGCCGCTGGGCGCCTTCGGCCTGACCCTGTTCCTGGCGCTGCTGGGGTTGCCGGACGTCGGCTATCTCATGGTCCTGGTCCTGCTCTTCGGGCTCGGCTTCTCGGCCGGGTTCTACGACATCCCCCTCGCGGCGACCGTCCAGGAGCGGAGCCCCGACCACGCCAAGGGCGGCATGATCGCCACGGCCAACATCGTAACTTCCTCTTCGATCCTGCTGGCCTCCGTCCTGTTCTGGGTCTTGTTCGCGCTCTTACAGCTCTCGCCGCGCACCATCTTCCTCATAGGCGCGGCGCTCACCGTGGTGGTGGCGGTTGTCAGCGTGTACTTCGTTCCCGGCTACCTGTTGCGGATGTTCGTGTGGGTGTCGACGCACACGATATACCGGCTGCGGGTGCTGGGCCGTGAGAACCTGCCGCGCAAGACCGGCGCCCTGCTGGTGGCCAACCACACGTCCTTCATCGACGCCCTGGCGATCCTGGGGTCCATTGACCGGCCCGTCCGGTTCCTGATGTCGCAGGACATCTATCAGGTCTGGTGGATCCGGCCTTTCGCGCGGGCCATGGGGGCCCTTCCCATTTCGCCGACGGCCGGACCGCGCCAGATCGTCGAGTCCCTGCGCAAGGCCCGGCAGGCCATCGTGGACGGCGAGCTGGTGTGCATCTTCGCCGAGGGCCAGATCACGCGCACCGGCCAGTTGTTGCCCTTCAAGAAGGGCCTGGAACGGATCGTGAACGGCATCGACGACGCCCCCATCGTTCCGGTGCACCTCGACCAGGTCTGGGGCAGCGTCTTCAGCTTCTCCGAGCAGCGGTTCTTCACCAAGCTGCCGCGGCGCATTCCGTATCCCGTGACCGTGAGCTACGGTCGGCCCCTGCCGAACACCGTCAGCGCCTTCCAGGTGCGCCGGACCATCCAGGAGCTGGGGTCGGAGGCCTGGAAGACGCGCAAGCTCGAGACCCCGCTCCTGCACCGGGGCTTCTTCCGCATGGCGCGGCGGTTTCCTTTCCGCATGGCCATGGCCGACATGCGGACCGAGCGCATGTCGTATTTCAAGGCTGCGGTCGCCACGATCATCCTCGTGCGCAAGCTGCGTCCCCTTTTGGACGACGCCCCCATGACAGGGGTCTACGTGCCGCCCACCGTCGGCGGCGCCCTCACCAACATCGCGCTCCAGGTCATGGGCAAGGTGGCGGTCAACCTCAACTACACGGCGTCGCGAGAGAGCCTCGAATCCGCCGCGGAGCAGGCCTCGCTGCGCCACACCATCACGTCGCGGGCCTTCCTCGAGAAGGTGCCCTTGCCGCCCCCCGGGGAACACATTTATCTCGAAGACGTGATGGCGTCGGTGACGAAGGGCGACCGGATCCGGGCGCTGCTTCTGGCCCTGTTCTGTCCCGTGCGGATCCTCGAGCGCATGGCCGGGGCGCCGAAGAACCGGTCGCAGGACGACCTCGCCGCGATAATCTTCTCGAGCGGCAGCACGGGGACGCCCAAGGGCGTGATGCTGTCCCACGCCAACATCCTGAGCAACATCGAGGCGCCGCTCCAGGTGTTTCCCCACGAGCCGAAGGAATGCATGATGGGCATGCTCCCCTTCTTCCATTCCTTCGGGTTCACGGGGACCCTTTGGCTGCCGCTGACCTACGGGTTCCGCGTCGTGTTCTACCCGAGCCCGCTGGACGCCAAGGCCATCGGCGGCCTGTGCCAGAAGTATCGGGCCACGTTCCTCATCGGCACGTCCACCTTCTTCCAGAACTACATCCGACGCTGCGCGCCCGAGGATTTCAGCAGCCTGAAGTACGTCATCGCCGGGGCGGAGAAGCTGACCGACCGGGTGCGTGAGGCCTTCAAGGAGAAGTTCGGCATCGAGCCCCTGGAAGGCTACGGCGCCACGGAATGCTCCCCCATCGTGGCGCTCAACATCCCCGATTTCCGTGCGCCGGGGTTTTACCAGGTGGGCACGCGCCACGGTTCGGTGGGCCACCCCATCCCCGGCATGAGCGTGAAGACGGTCGATCCGGACACCCTCGAAGACCTGCCCGACGGCGAGGCGGGGCTGCTGTTCGTCAAGGGGCCCAACGTGATGCAGGGCTACCTCGGGATGCCCGATAAGACGGCCGAGGTGCTGAAGGACGGCTGGTACAACACGGGCGACGTGGCGCGGATCGACGAGGACGGTTTCATTTTCATCACGGACCGGCTGGCGCGGTTCAGCAAGATCGCCGGCGAGATGGTGCCCCACCACAAGGTCGAAGACGTCCTCCACGAGATCCTGGGGCTGTCCGAGCAGACCTTCGCCGTGGTGGGCGTGCCCGACGCGCAGAAGGGCGAACGGCTCGTGGTGCTTCATACCCTGCCCGACGACCAGTTGGAAACCCTCTTGTCTCAGCTCGACAAGTCGGGTCTGCCCAACCTGTGGATACCGCGCAGCTCGTCCTTCTACCGGGTCGAGGAGATACCGGTGCTCGGAAGCGGTAAACTGGACCTACAGCAGGCGAAAGCCGTGGCCCGAAGCCTCGACGTGGGAGAGTGAGGCCCCCAAGAAACCGCGGACAACCGACAACCAACGACTGACGACCGAGAAATGACTGACGATCCGATCTTAAGGGACTTGCGCTTGGGCGGTGCGCCGCCTCCGCGCCGACGGAGACGCGGGCTCGCCCGGGTGATCTATTTTGTCTTGGCCATCGTCCTCCTGATGGGAGGATGGGAAGTGGCGGGAAGGCAGCTCGTGAACGCCGAAGAACGCAACGGAGCGCGGGATCCCGAGACGGGCGTGCTCGAAGGGGCGCGGGAGCGCGACCTCGGTCCGGCGGACGCGCCCAAGGCCGTCCTGTTCATCCACGGCTTCGTCGGGGCGGGCGACAACTTCGCCGATCTGCCCGACCGGCTGGCCGACGGGGGCTGGCGCGTGCGGGTGATGCGATTGCCGGGGCACGGCACCTCGCCCCGGGACCTGAAAAAGGTGACCTCCTACGAACTCGAGCAGGCCGTGCTCGAGGAGGTGGACAAGCTCCGGGCGCGCCACGAGACCCTGGTGCTCGTGGGCCACTCGATGGGCGGCGCCCTGGCGACCCTGGCGGCGGCGCAGCGCGACGTGGATGGGCTGGTCCTGGGGGCCCCGTACTTCGGCGTGACCCATCGATGGTATTACGGCCTGCGGCCCGAGACCTGGACGCGGGTGTTGTCGGGCCCGGTGCGGTGGGTATACAAAGGCAACATCTTCCTGCAGCTCAACAATCGGGACAACGTGGACCGCATCACGTCGTACCGCGTGATCCCCACGAAGTCCTTCCGCATGCTCTATCGGCTGGGCGACCGCGCGGCCGATCCGGCGGTCCTCGAGCAAATCGCCTGCCCGGTGCTCATGCTCCATTCGCCGAAGGACGTGGCGGCGTCGGCGGAAGCGGCCGAACAGGCCTTCGACCGCATGGGTTCGGACGACAAGCGGCTGGTGTGGCTCGAACGGTCGAACCACCACATCTTCTGGGACTTCGACCGGAACGAGGTGATGCGCGAGATCATCGCCTTTGTCGATAGCATCGGATCTCGGGAGCGTCATCCAACGGATTGATACCGCCGCCCGGAGAGCGGGGGAGAGGGGGCAGACAATAAGCGCCCGGCAGGGGTGGTCCTGCCGGGCGCGGGGGTGTACGGCGGACGAGTGGCGCCTTGCGCTACGGCGTGCCGCTCGGGGCGTCCGTGATCGTCGCGGGTGCGGTCGGGGCCGGAGCCTCGTCGAGCATGAGCTGCTCGAAGGGTCCGGGCAGCATCTCGATTCCCGTCTCGCCCGCCCAGTTGCGGGTGGAGACGTCCGCGACGATGGCCGCCATCAGCAGACCCAGGAAGAAGAGCGTGGCGCCGAAGAGCACCCAGGTCAGGTGGGTGCTGTGTCTCATGTGCATGAAGAACATGATGACGAGCAGCGCCTTGATGAACGCGATGGTGAGGGCGATGATGGGGTTCCATACGCCGAAGTGGAAGAAGGCCACCACGATGGTAATCACCAGGAGCACCATGAGGGCGGCGAAGACCATGAAGTAGGTCATCAAGGAATCGCCGTGGGCTTCCTGGACGTACTGTTCGGGCTGGCCGTGTTGTCCGGTTGCGTGTGCCATGATCCTCTTGCCTGTCCGTTAGTGAACGTTCGATCGGTCGATGAGGTAGAGAAGGGGAAACAGAAAGATCCAGACGATGTCCACGAAGTGCCAGTAGAGACCGATGATCTCGACGGGCTCGTAGTAGGACGAGCTGAACCGATGCTGGTACGACTTGTACAGCAGCCACGTCATGAGACCGATGCCGATGAGCATGTGAACGGCATGGAGCCCGGTCATGGCGAAGTAGATGGAGAAGAACATCTGGGCGCGCCGGGCCACCAGGAGTCCGGAGAGCTCCGACGACGCGGCAGCGGCCGCTCCCTCGACCTCGGCCGCGGCGACCGTGGCTTCACCGGCGTGGCTGGCGTGGTGGGATTCCCACACGAAGTTCGGCCCGGGCACGTGGTGATGCTCGAACTTATCCGCGTACTCGATGGCCTTGATCCCCAGGAAGCAGAATCCGAGGAAGATGGTCAGGACCAGCCACAGCATCAGGCCTTTGCGGTTGTTGGTCTGGGCCGCACGCACCGCCAGCACCACCGTGAGGCTGCTGAACAGCAGCACGAAGGTGTTGACCGTGCCCCAAAAGATGCTGAGGGTCTGGCTCGCCGCGACAAACTCCGGCAGATAGGCCCAGCGGTACAGCGAGTAGGACGCGAAGAGCCCGCCGAAGAACATCACTTCCGTGACCAGGAAGGCCCACATCCCGAGCTGGTTGGCCTCCCGTTGTTGCTCGAAATCCTCAAATTGATGAGCCACTGAGGTGTGCTGCATCACGCTCACGCTCCGCCTCCTCTTCCGAATAAGGGCTGTAGTTGTACGCTTCTTCCGTGACGACCGGGGTTTCGGCGAAATTGTGGGGCGGCGGCGGCGACGAGGTCTTCCATTCCAGTCCCGTGGCCCCGTAGGGATTCGGCCCGGCCGGGGCGCCGTACTTCAGCGACCACAGCAGGTAGATGAGGGGCAGGAGGAAGCCGACGGCCAGCACCGAAGCGCCCGCGGTGGACATCACGTTGAGCACCTGAAAATCGGGGTGGTACGTGGCGTAACGCCGCGGCATGCCGAGATAGCCCAGCAGGAACTGGGGGAAGAAGGTGAGGTTGAACCCGGCGAAGATGATGATGGCCGCCGTCTTGCCCCAGCCTTCAGGATACATGCGGCCGGTCATCTTGGGCCACCAGAAGTGGAGGCCGCCGAGGTAGGCCATCACCATGCCGCCCACCATGATGTAGTGAAAATGAGCGATGACGAAGTAGGTATCGTGGACGTGCACATCGATGGCCATGGCGGCGAGAAACA
>CAYVOE010000281.1:0-299 GCA_964452795.1 uncultured Nitrospiraceae bacterium | reverse complement strand
TGGGAGTCTGCAGCCAGATCGTCCCCTTGTAGAGGGTGGCGGTCCAGTTGAAGACCTTGATGGCCGAAGGGATGGCCACGACGAAGCTGAGGATCGAGAAGATGATTCCGGCGTAGATCGACTGGGTCGAGGTGAACATGTGGTGACCCCAGACGAGGAAGCCGAAAATGGCGATGGCGAGGCTCGAAAAGGCCACGAAGTGGTAGCCGAACACCCGCTTGCGGGAGAAGCAGGCGATGAGCTCGCTGATGATCCCCATGCCGGGGAGGATCATGATGTACACGGCCGGGTGCGAGTAG
>CAYVOE010000280.1:0-6962 GCA_964452795.1 uncultured Nitrospiraceae bacterium | reverse complement strand
CGGGCGCCGTGGCGGGCGCCGCGCAGGCGGAAGTAGTCGTTCATGGCCCGGTGGACCGTGCGCTCCTTCTCGGTGCCGGTGGCCACGGTGAGCAGGCCCGCGGGCTTGTTCACCACGATGAGGTCATCGTCCTCGAATACGATCTCGGCGGCGGGTCCCCTCCCCGCGCCGGGCGCCGACTTTGCCCCGCGGTCGACGGTCACCTCGTCGCCGGGCCGGAGGGGTTTGTCGTGCCGCGTCACGGGCCGGCCGTTGACCGATACGGAGCCGAACCGCAGCAGTCGTTTCACGTCGCCCCGCTTGAGATCGCTCAGCCGGTCCAGCAAATGGGGAAGGAGCTCCTGTTCGCGATCGACTTGCCAGGTGCGCGGCGCCATGAATCCCTCGTCGTCAGCGGTTGGTAGTGGACGTGATCGCCATTATAAACCCGCGGGAAGGGCGCGATCTCCGTCGTGTTGCGGGGGTCCGGATACAGCAAAAAGGGACGAAGCCCGTTTCGGCTTCGTCCCTCGGAAAACGCCTGGATGTGTTTGGATTAGTTCGCCTGGGCGATCTTGGTCTCGGTGGGTTCCGGCGTGGACCGGTCCACGGCTTCTTCGGCCGCCTTCGAGGGGCAGCAGCCGTCGGCCTTGGCGGCCACCGCCGCGGCCTTCGATTCGCACGCGGCAGCCTTGGCCGTCGCCGCGGCGTCACAGGCACCCTTGGACTCGTCGCAGGCCGCCGCGCTCTCCGCGCCCGTGCGGAAGACGGCCGGCATCACCAGGGCCGCGGTCTTCGCGAAGGGGCAGTCGGCCGACTTGTCGACCGCGGCCGTCAGGCCCTTCTTCGAGGGGCAGGAGCCCTCGGAGTCGCAGGCGCCGTCGACCGCCGCCAGGGCCGCCGCTTTCGTCGCGCAGGCCGCACCCTTGTCAACCGCCGCCGTCAGGCCCGCCTTCGAGGGGCAGGAACCTTCCGAGTCGCAGGAGCCGTCGGAGGCCGCCAGGGCCTTCGCCGTCGTGGCACAGGCCGCACTCTTCTCGAGGGCCGCCGTCAGGCCGGCTTTCGAGGCGCAGCAGCCGTCGCCGTCCGACGCAAACGCGACGGCGGGGCTGTCGTCGGACCGGCCGAGCGCCGCCTTGAGGGCGCTCTTCATGGTCTCGAGCGGACACGCGGCCGCTTCGTCGGCGCAGGCGAGCTTCACCGGCTCGGTGGCCGAGGCCGCATCGGTGCTGGCTGCTTTGGCCGGCTGGGCCGCCATATACAGCCCGGCCACGGCCAGCAGCGCCGCCGCCGACATGCCGCTGATCCACATCTCCACGGGAAGCTGTCGAATCTTTCTCATAAGCCCGAACTCCTCTGCCTTCTTCTACTTGCGTTGGGAGGCTTCATATCATTCGATTCAAACCGGAGCCCCTACTCTAGCGAAAACCGGCCTCGACGTCAACCGGCCGCCAATTGCCCTTCACCGGTAGATTCGCGAATATCCGGGATTGATGTCGAAGGGGCGAGGGCGGGGCCGGTCTTGACCGCCTGGGCGCGGCTCGATAGATTCAACGGGCAAAGGGGAGGTTGAACATGAGGTCGCGAGCGAGGAGCGCCGCCGACGGGCCGCATCGCCCGGATCCACGGCCATGAGGGGACCGCGCCTGGGCCCTCTGCAGGCTCGGATCGTCGAAATCATCGCGGAAAAAGGCCAGGCCACGGCCCGCGAGATCACGGAGGCCCTCAACCGGGAGCAGCCCGTGGCCCACAGCACGGTTCAGACCCTTCTGCGCCAGATCGAGGCGAAAGGCGCCGTCACCCACGTGCGTCGGGACCGCACTTTCCTTTTCAAGCCCGTGGCCCCGCCGGACGGGGAGCTGCGGACCGCCCTCCGCGAGGTGGTGGACCGCCACTTCGGCGGGTCGACGGCGGAGCTGGTGCTTCACCTGCTCGACACGGGGCGCATCTCCGACGAGGAACGGGCTCGGATCCGGGCACGTCTCGATGCGCAAGCGCGGTAACCGGGGGGCGTCCGGCGGAAGAGGGTTCTTGACGGATGGGGGTGTATCTGGTATGTTCGCTCGTTGAAACAGCGTTTTTGCCCGCAACGACGACGGCAGGTTCCATCTTAAAGCGCTTCGTATTCCCCGGTGCGGGTGGGTCTATTCATTTGCCCTTATTAACGTGCAATGGCAACCGGGGAGATACAAGGTGGCTGTGTTCAAGTTTCACGCCGTGAACGACAAGCGCGAAGATTACGCCGAACGAGGCACCGTCGTTGCCCGAAACGAGGCCGAAGCCAAGCAAAAGCTCGAACGGCTGAACATAAAGGTGACATCCGTGCGTCGCCTGCCGGGTTTGACCGGTTTTCTGAAGTCCTTTACCGCGGACATCCGATAGGAAAGGCTCGCGACGACGGATCCGTGCCCTCTTAGCGGAGGCGGGGCCGGGCGTCTCCGGCTCCGGCGTGGTCGATCAGCACCAGCAATTCCCTGACGATCTCGTTGTAGCGCAGGAACATGCACTTCGTGAAGAGGCTGCAGGTGTCGCACTCCTTCAGTTTTTCCTCGTCCACGCGCAGGTAGTGCTGTTTCGAGTGATCGCGGAACCGCACCGACAGGTTCGCGCACTGGCCGAAGCACTCTTTCATCTCCGACATACGACCCTCCTTTATCTTCCAAGCCATTCGCGACGGAGCGTTCCCGCCGTGGGGGTTAGTCTTGTGCCACCGGGGGCGTTGCGGGCGCCACGGCCAGCGCGACCGCGAACACGTCGACGGCCTCGGCGCCGGCCCGGCGCAACACCGCCGCGCATTCCGACACCGTGCCCGCCGTGGTGATTACATCGTCCACGAGGAGCAATTTCTTGCCCTTGAACCCGGGGCCCCCTTCCAGGGCGAAGGCCCCCGCCACGTTGCGGCGCCGTTCGTCGGGATTCGTCAGCCGACTCTGGGTGCGGGTCGGCCGGACGCGCCGCAACGATTCGTCGAGAGCCGCTCGGGGAAACTCCGGCAGCAGACGCCGGGCGAGCAGGCGCGCCTGGTTGTAGCCGCGGTCGCGCTCGCGCACCCGATGAAGCGGCACGGGCACCAGAAAATCGTATTCCTCGAGGTCCAGCTCGCGCCGGGCGAACTCCGCCATCAACTCGGCCAGCGGGCCCGCCAGCCGCGCCTTGCCGTGGAACTTGAACAGCTTGATGGCCTCCTCGACCGCGCCGTCGTAGTGGGCCGCCCCGTAGATCCGGCGGTAGGGCCGGCGCCGGGGCGACTGGGCCCGGCAGTCCGCGCAGGGAAAGTTGCTCTGGGTGGTGAAGCCGACGGCGCCCTTGTGGGGCCGCCCGCACACCGTGCAGAAGGGCCGCTTCACCCGGGGGCTGATTTCCCAGCAGGTCGGGCAGAAGTAGCCGTTGTCCTCGGTGAGGAGGCGCGCCCCGCAGACCTGGCAGAAAATGGGCAGAAACAGGTTCTTCAGCGTCAACGCCCAGTCGTCCCACATGGCCCGGCCGATGCTCCCCATTCTCCCCTCCCCTCTTACGCTACGACGTTATTCTATCCTATCCTCCAAATGCCGTGGAACGGCGACGCCGGGACCGCGGGAACAGCACGTAGGCCAGCCCCAGGACGACCGTCACGGCCGAAATCGCCGCGCCCACGTACACCCGCCACGGACGAAACACGAACCGGACGTCGTGGGTGCCGGGAGGCAGGACCACGGCTTTGAACGCGTCGTTCGCCAGGAGGACGGGCGTTTCCGCCCCGTCGACGTAGGCCTTCCACCCGGGATAATAGGCGTCGAGGAAGACCAGGATGCGCGCCCCCGGCAACGGCCCCACCCGCAAATCGACCGCATTGGCCGACCGCGACCGGATTTCGATGAGCCCCCCCTCGTCTGCGGGGTCGGAGAACAGTTCCGCGGCGACCAGTTCAATCTCTGCCGGACCGTCTATGGCGGTGAAAGCGAATTCGACCGTAATAGACGGGTAGTCGGGCAGGGGAAGCTCGAACCGGTCGGCGCCGCTGTCGGTGGGCGGCAGGGTCAGCCGCGCCCCGGGGATCAATTTCCCGGAAGTTGCGTCGACAAACGTTGGATACGCCTCGACGGGCGCGGAGGCGCGATACCGGACCACAAGAGCGCTGTGGACGGGCGAAAGAACAAGAGCGGGCAGCTCCATCGTAAAGGGCGTCTCACCGGGCGACGTCGTCGCCCTCCGGGGCAGGCCCAGGGCCTTTGACGCGGAAGTGCGAGGCGAATCCGGCATAGTAGCAGCCGAAGGAAGAGAGGATCGCTCCACCCGAGGCACCGGCAGATCGGGCGGCGGATGAGGCAGGAACGCCGTGGCGGCAACGGGAAACGGGCGGTCTTTCGCCGGAAGCGGCCCTTCGACATATTGCCGCGCCAGCCAGAAGGATCGCTTGAAAAGGAGGATGCCCAGACCGTTATCCGCCGTCACGTCTTCCGGAAACAGCCATTTTCGGTACTCATGCTCGTGTCCCTGGGGCGCCAATGCGGCAAAAGACCGCTCGATGTGGAGCGGGTCGTATCCGTTGATGACGGGCTCCAGGTCGTACATGCGATGGTTCCAGGGGCGAGGCTGGACGCCCCGCTCGACGGCGGTCGAGAAATCCCGGGGGCCGACCATGTCGAGCAGGCTTCCTCGATAGCCGCCGCGGCTCTGGATTTCCGGGATGTAAACCCGGTTCCACATTACGAGCTCCGCGAAAAGCAGCAACGGCAACGCGACCCGCCACAGAGCGGGCCGCCCTACCCGGAGCGCAGCTGCCATGGCCAGCCACAGCAGGGCCGGAGCGGCCACGACCCCGCCCCCCACGGGCAGATACCGGTGCGGCTGAGTCCAGACGTAAAGCGGGACCAGGACCGTGGCAGCCAGGATTGCGAGCCCGGCCGCCGGGATCCAGCCCTGCCGCCGCGTCCGGGCGGCCGCCGCAACGGCGTCCACCCCGTATCCGGCGAGTACCGTCAAGGGCAGACCCAGGACCACGCCGACTCGCTCGGCAAACCCCAGCTCGAAGGGCGCCCACGCGCCCAGCAGCCGGGCAAAAGGCATGGGCGGGCCAATGGTGAGGTCGAGAAACAACAGAGACAGCAATGCCCAAACCGCCACGGAGCGACGTTGTGGATGGGTCAGGCCCGCCGCAGCCAGAAGCAGTATGCAGGCCCCCACTCCGCGCAGGCTGCGAAAGTCCTGGGCACCTCCCGCCACGACAAGAAACTCCCACACTTCGCGCAAACTATAGGAGAAGTAGTCGTAGAGCGAGGTGTTCTCGAGGCCGGAAGCACCGCCGCGCCCGCTGTACCGAGCGAATTCGAGGGCCGGCACAAGCATGATCGCCGCCGCCAGCACCGACACTCCCGCCACCACCGCCAGCAGCGCCCCGTCGACGGCAAGCCGTCGCGCCCGAGCGGAAACGGGCGGCCGGGCGCCTCCGTCGAGTATGAGGATTCGGCGGAGCGCCACGTATCCCGCGACCAGCGTCGCCATATAGATGCTCAGTTGAGGAAATCCGCCCAGAAGGCTGAGTCCGAACAAGTGTCCTGCAGCCACCGCCGTTGGAAGACCGCGACGGAACCCCGGGACCTCGGAGAACCGGTGCACCAGCAGCAGTATCCCCGGAAGCCACGAGACCGTGGCCAGCAGCACCCACTGGACCATCACGAGACCCGAGAAATTGAGGTTCAGGATAAATCCGAGCATCACGACCGCGCTCGCGCCGCGACTGAGCCCCAGGCGTCGCCCCAGCAGGAAGGCCAGCACCCCCGCCACGATCACGTGCAGGAACACCACGACGGCCATACCGATGAAGGTCGCCAGCGGCGACGGCCGGATGGTCAGGAGGCTTCGTATAAGGTTGGGGGGATAGAACAGCAGCGACTGAGGATTGGCTCCGAAGGGGTTGCCGCACAGAATCAGGGGATTCCATAGAGGCAGTTCACCCCGGTGCAGGCAGGCATCGGTGAAGTAGTGGACAGGGCCGAAATAGGTCCAATGGTCGCCGCACCCCAGCAGTCGCGGCGAAAAGGGTTGGGAGAAGAAGTAGGAGAACGTGAGAGGCAGCGCTCCTCCCAGCAAGACCAATGGAAGCACACATTCTCGCAGGCTCGACGGAATCCCGCTCGCACCCGCTCGCGCACGCCGGCATACGCCGCCCTTCCAGAAACTTTTCCGCGGCACGGTCTTGTGGCAACCTCCCTATCGAGCGTAGCACACCCGGGGAGGGTCCGCAAAAGACGGTAAACGGCAAAGGAAGTTGCCCCTTCCCGAGGCTGTATCGGGTGGCGAACCGACTTCGCAGATATCGGAGGAGAAGCGGGCCAAAGCGGCCGTTGCCGGTCGAGGTGCCTTGGGTTACAATATGGGACGTCTCGTCCGGGGGAAAGCGGAATGCGCATTCGGGCTTCTCCCGACCGATTGGCTTCACACCCGGAGGGGGCGGAGATCCGTTGTTCTTTCAACACGGCAAGGAGAGGGAGCGGTAGTGCGGAACTGCATATTTCTCGCGGGTATGGCGGTGTCTCTAGTGGGGGTCCTGGCTGCGTGCGAATCGGGGGGGAATCCCACGGCATTTGACCCCACGCCCGAGTTCGTCGAGATGCTGAAAGCCAAGGCCGAGGCCCTGGCGAAGAGCGAGTTGGCACGCCTCCTGGAAGCCGAAAAGCTGTACAAGGACGAGGTGTTCACGGAATTGTATGAAGACCATCCCTTCAATCCATCGCTTGGAGTCGTCTACAAGCGGTATCGCCAGTATACAGGCTACACGATAGCGGATATCCGGCGCACCGAATCCTTTGTGGCCCCCATCGGTATCGTCATCGACTTCGATTACCAACTCATGGGAACTTTGCTGCGACCGACCGATATGGAAAATGCCGAGGGGCTTACGGCCGAAGACACCGAGTTCAGTTCCCTGAAGGAACGCACCCTCCGCCGGGTCTACGACTGCGACATGCACGGAGGCATTATGACGGTGCCTCCGCCTCCGCCGC
>CAYVOE010000279.1:0-6968 GCA_964452795.1 uncultured Nitrospiraceae bacterium | reverse complement strand
CCGCAAGCTTCTCCTTCAGGTCCGGCGCGCGATGATCGACCGCCGCATCGAAGTCCTGCGCGGAAAGCAGACCGAGGCCTCCTCGAAGCTGCAAGAGCTCATGCGCGGCAGCGGCAGCGCCTGGGACGACATCGCACGGGGCTTTCAGAAAGCCGTGCGGGACGTTCAGAAAGCGCTCGACAACGTGAACCCGCGATAAGGCCCGCTCCCCCGGCCGGAGACGGCCGTTATGGACCGAACCCGGCCGGGGGAGCTTTCCACGGCGAAACGTCGCCTGTGCAGACGTGCCGCGACCGGCCCGGGGCGGCCCGTTCGAGACCCACATCCCTTTTGATCCGGCTCGCTCAGGGGCGGCCCCGTGCGGCCGAGCGGAAAGTTCAAGCCGAGATCGGCCTCCGGGAAGCGGATCTGATACAATCAGGGCGGTCCCTGGGCATACCGACGCCCGGGGGTCCCTGGTAACGCACGTCAGTTTTACGCTCACGGCCCCTCCCGTCGTTTCGTCTCCCGCGATGCCGCGCCGCCCACGGCGGCACCGCCGTTTCCCTTCCATCTCCCGTTCCGGATCGCCCGGCGCAACGCGGGTCGGGGCCCGATACTCGAGGAGAGCGCCATGCCGAAGAAGGGTAAGAACCACAACAAGAGCCGGCAGCCCAACCGCAAGGAGTACACGCCCTCGGAGAACACGCCTCGCGATGCGGCGGAGCGGCTTCACGCCAACGCGGGCATCGATCCGGCGACCCATCACCCGGGCGAGTATGCGGCGTTCCCGGCGGAGGACCTCGAAGAGGCGCCGCCGTACAACATCGGCGGGGTGGGGGGTCGCCCCACGCCGCGCAAGTTCGACGACGACTGGACCCCGTCGGAAGGCACCTACGCCATGGGCAGCAAGCCCAAGCCGGACGACGAGTCGGTCGCGGCACCCCGGGGCGGATACTACGCCGGGGAATCCGCGGCGTCGATGGAATACGAGGGCGCCTTCGAGCCGGAGGGCTCGGTCGCCGAAACGCCCCAGGAGATCTACGCCGAGCTTATGAAGGCGGATCTCGAGGAGCGGGGCATTCATATCGACCAGCTCATGGCCCATGCCCAGGGCACCGAGGCCAATGTGCGTCATGCCTATCTTCAGCAGATCGAGAACCTGCGAGCCTTGCAGGGCCAGGCCGAGAAGGCCCTCGAGGGCCTTTCCACGGCGGGAAGCTCCGCGTGGGAAGGCATGCGGGATACCGTCGAAGACGCGCTGGGTTCCCTTCGCTCCGCCGTCAACGACGCCATGGATCGGTTCTACGGATCCGAAGAAAAGTCGCCTGAAGAGGAGAAGCGCTAGCCAAAGGCCTGCCAGCCCTGGCGGATCATGTGGACCGCGATGGCGGCCAGCAGCAGGACCACGATCTTGGCCAGGGCGCGGAGCCCCCGAACCCCCACGAATCGCGCCACCCGTTCGCTGTGGTGAAAAACCAGCAGGACCAGCGCCAGGTTGGTCAAGAGCGCCAGAAGGGTGATCACCACGCCCACGGAGTTCACCTGCACCAGCAGGATCGTCAACGTGGCCGGCCCGGCGATGAGCGGCGTGCCCAGGGGCACCACCCCCACGTCCTCACGCCGGGACGGCTGCGTCTCTTCTTTCCCCAGGAGTTCGCGGTACGCCAGTCCCAGCAGGATCAGCCCGCCCGCCACCTGAAAATCCGCCAGCGTAATGTTCAGGGCCTCGAGCGTCAACTCCCCGAGGAACAGGAAACCGATGGCGATGAAGAGGGCGGTGAGGGTGGCCTGATTCGCGATGCTGCGCCGCTCTTTCGCGTTGTATCCCTGGGTCATGGCCAGGAACAGCGGCGCCGCCCCCACCGGGTCGATGGCGACGAAAAGGGGAATCCACGCGCGGATAAACGCGTCCAACCATTGCTCAAGGGTCATAGAGCGAGCCTCAAACGGGTCCAGGCGGAGAATGGTAGAGGATCCACGGGCGCCTCGGCCAGACGAAACCCGAATGTCGAAAACAAGAAACGTTTCCGGTTAGTGGTTCACCGCCGTTTTCGGCTCGGGCATGGGGTCTGAAAACACGGCCGGCGGCGAACAATGCCAAATACCCGAATAGTGTGATCGAGGAATCGCGGGGTATCGGCGGATCCCGGCCGCGTTTCGCAGGGCCCAGCATACCGGCCTCCTCCCCCCTATTGCCAATTGCGTCGGAAGTCGGCAAAATGCCGCGTCTGAAGCCCTTTACAGGGGGCTTGCGTTCGGACTTGACAGGTCTCCGTGCATTGACACGCCCTGGGGGCCGTGTTATCCTGGGATGTCAAGAAAAAGGGGGGTTGCGCCCCACGAGGACGTCATGTACGAAACGTTCTATGGGCTCAAAGAGAAACCGTTCAACCTGACGCCCGATCCCCGGTTCCTGTTCCTCAGCGAGAAGCATAAGGAGGCCTTCGCGCACCTCCTCTATGGCATTAAGAATCGGGGCGGGTTTGTGCTGGTGACGGGGGAAATCGGGACGGGCAAGACCACCATTTGCCGAACCCTTCTCAACAAGCTCGAAGACGACACGGAAGTCGCGTTCATATTCAATCCGTGCCTTTCGCCGGAGGAGCTCCTGCGGACCATTAACGAGGACTTCGGGATCTCGTCGCGGGCGGTCACCATCAAGGGGCTTATCGACGAGCTGAACGCCTACCTCCTCGAGCGCCGGGCCCTCAACAAGAATTGCGTGCTGGTCATCGACGAAGCGCAGAACCTGGCGCCGTCGGTACTCGAGCAGATCCGCCTGCTGTCGAACCTCGAGACGGAGACGGAGAAGCTGCTCCAGATCGTGCTCATCGGCCAGCCGGAGCTGGGTAAGACGCTTGAGTTGAACGAGCTGCGCCAGCTCGATCAGCGCATCACGGCGCGGTACCACCTGCGTGAATTGAATCGCGACGAGACGCTGCAGTACATCGCGTATCGACTGCGGGTGGCGGGCGGCCGGCGCAAGATTCGGTTCACGCGGCGGGCCGTCAAGGCGGTGTACCGCTACTCCGGCGGCGTGCCGCGGATGATCAACGCCATCTGCGACCGGGCCCTGCTGGTGGGGTACACGCTCGAGCGACGCGATATCACGGCGCCCATCGTGCACCGGGCCACGCGAGAAGTCCGGGGCGAGCGGTTCTCTTCGCAAGGGCGTCGGCCCCTCCTTCGGAGCCTGCTCAAGCCGGCCCTGACCGCGCTGGTGGTGGCCGGCCTCGGCGGCGCGGCCTATTTCGCGGCGACCTCGGGCGTGGTGGACGTCGACAAGGTGATGGCGAGCGTGGCGGAATGGCGGTCGGACGGCAACATCGCGCGCGTCGACAAGGCGGGCGTGCTGCCGACGGAATCCGAATCCGCCTCGGATGTGGCTCCGACAGAGATCGCCGAGACGGCCGAGGCTCCGGCTCCGTCCGTGGACTTCGAGGCGCTGCTGGACGGGCTGACGCCGGAAGCGGCGCGCGACGCGGCCGCGACGGCCATCCTGCGCAAGTGGGGCGTGGCCGAGGAAGCCGCCCTGCCCCGCGGCGAGGCTGTGGAGGATCTGCGGGAGTTCGCGTCCCAAAACGGCTTCAACGCCGAGGTCCTGGTGCCGACGCTCGACCAGCTTCTCGCCATCGACCTGCCGGCCTTTGCCCTCACCTTGAGCCGGGACGCCGAGGGCGACCCCCGGCCCGTGTGGCTGGGCCTTGTGGGACGTCGGGGCGATCAGGTCCGTGTGGCCGTCGGGCCCGACCGGACCGAGCTAGTGCCGGCGGAAGTCCTCGAACAGCGATACACGGTCCAGGCCGTGTTGTTGTGGCGCGATCCGTCGCCGGGCGCGCCCGTCCTGATGGAAGGCATGGCCGGAGACCCGGTCCAGCAGCTGCAGGAACGTCTTCACGCCCTCGGACGCCTCAAGGAGGATCCCACCGGGTTGTACGACGCCGCCACCGTAACGGCGGTGCGGCTGGTTCAGCACGAGACGGGGCTGATGGTCGACGGCAAAGTCGGACGCCAGACCCGAATGGTGTTGTCGGCGTGGGCGCCCGAGACGGCCTTCGCGCGCCTGTCCATCGACCCTGATCCGGTGATTCCGGAGCCGACCGCGGTGGAAGTGGCCGCGGCGACCGAGCCGGAGCCGGCGGAAGCGCCCGCGGAAAGCTCCGAAGCGGAGGCCGCCGCGGTGCTGGCCGCTGCAGACACTTCCGTGATTGCAGCGACGGCCGCCGAGGAACCGGCGCCCGCCGCGGAACCGGAACCTGTCGCGGAACCGACGCCTGCAGCGGAGCCAAAGCCCGCAGCGGAGCCGGCACCCGTGCCGGACGGCCCGGTGCAAGCGCCGGCCGCGGAGCCCGAACCGCCGGCGGCCTCGGTCGAAGCGGCCCCCGCAGCGGCAGAGGAACCCGTTCCTGCGCCCGTGCCCGATGCCGCGCTGCCGGAAGTCGAGGCGGTGAACTCGCCGACGACGCTGGGTCCCGTGTTTCCGCTCCCGGCCGAGGGGGGCATATTCTCCGGGCTTGATCTCGAGAGCATCGTCTCCGGGACTTACTCAATTCAGCCGTTGTCGCCCCTGATGCCGGAACGGACACCGGCGCTTGTGGGGGCGGAAGCGACTTCGGGGGCGGCGGAGCCGGTTTCGCCCGAGGGCACCGGCCCGTCGGATGATGCGGGAGATGAATCGGAATGAGCTCCATACTCGATGCCCTTCGGAAACTCGAACAGGAAAAGGTTGAGATAACTCACCCGGAACCCGTCGAGATGAGCGAGGACATCGCGGAACGCGACCTCATCGGGGGCACCGTCGGCGGACGAGGCATGACGCTTCACCTTCCGCCGTCCGTGCTGCTCGTCGCCGGTCTGGTGGTGGGCCTGCTGCTGGCCGCGGGTTCCGTCGGAGGGACCATGCTCTGGATGCGCGCAACCGCTTCCGCACAGGAGCCGTCCCCCGCGGTGCAGGTGGCTTCGGTGATCCCGGCCGCCCCTCTCCTCGCGGAGAATGAACTCGAGACCGTCCCCGCCGAACCTCAGCCGCCGACGGAGCCTGTGGCGCTCGTGACCGCGGTCGATACCGATGACACGCCCGTGGAAGAGCCGACTCCGGCAAAAGTGGAACCCGCTCCGGCAAAGCCCACCCCGACTCGCGAACGCGAGGAACGGGTCGAGCGGGCGACGCCCCGGCCCCGCGCGGAAAAGCCGCGCCCGGCGCCGGAACCCGTTAAGATTGAGCCCGAGCCGGAGCCCTATGCGGTGGCGCAGGCCCCGTCCTTCGAGCCGGAGCCGTATGCGACGGTTTCGGCCCAATCTCCCGAGCCGGCCTTTTCAGACGAGCCCGTGTTTGCCGAGTCCGAGCCCCTGGTTCGGTCCATCGAGCCGGCGGCGCCGCAGATGTCGGGCGCGATGCAGGCCGGCGCCCGGAGCACCGCCCTGCCGCCCACGCCCGAGGATCGCCAGCGCATCAAGCTCAACATGCCCCGACCGGCGAGCAAGCAGCGGCCCTATGCCTCGGCCATCATCAACCTGCAGCCCGTGTTCATCAACGACGAGATTCCCGGCACCAACGCGCGCCTCGTCGGCGTCACCGAGTCGGGCATCGAGTACATCAACCAGGACACCGGCGCGCGCCATTACATGTCGTTCTAAGGGCATGCGCCGCGGTTGATTCCGGCGGGGTCAGAGGGACTCTACGGTGATGCGGTCGTTGGTGTAGATGCAGATGGATGCGGCGACCTTCAGCGATTCGCGCACGATGGCTTCGGCGTCCAGCGGCGAATGCTCGGCGAGGGCCCGCGCGGCCGCCAGGGCATAGGGTCCGCCCGATCCGATGGCCAGAATGCCGTCGTCGGGCTCGATAACCTCCCCCGTTCCCGCCACCACCAGGGACTTGTCGCGATCGCACACGGCCAGCAGGGCTTCCAGGTTGCGCAGGTACTTGTCGGTGCGCCACTCCTTGCCCAGCTCGACGGCGGCGCGGACGATGTTCTTATACTCGTTCAGCTTGCCTTCGAAACGGTCGAACAGGGTCAGCGCGTCGGACACGGCTCCCGCGAAACCCGCCAGGACGCGGCCGTCGGACAACCGTCGGATCTTCACGGCGCCCTGCTTCATCACCGTGTTGCCCAGGGTGACCTGTCCGTCCGCGCCCAGGGCCACGCGGCCGTCTTTTCTCACGCTTACGACGGTGGTTCCGTGAAAGTTTTGCATGGTTCCTCCGGCGACCGTTCTACCAGATAGCCTCGTGCGGCGCAAGGCGAAGTTCCGTTTCGCGCGGAAACGTGGTACCCTCACCCGAACCCGGAAACATCGAAAACAAGGCATGCATACCCTGGAACTCGTGATACTCTCCGCCCTCGCCGTCCTCATGGTCTGGCGGATGGGCGACATGTTTACGCGCGGCTCGCGCGCCCGCAACGCCTATCGTCGCGGCATCGAAGCCCTGGAGGCCCAGGATTGGGCCGCCGCCGAGGAGGCCTTCCGCCGCGTGGTGCGGCTCGAACCCATCGCCGCCGTGCCCCGTCGCCTCCTCGCCCGCGTCCTGGTCCGGTCGGGTCAATTCGAAGACGCCGAAGAGCAGCTTCGCGCCGCCACGGCCTTCGAACCCCGCAACCCCGACGGCTATGCCGAGCTCGGCTATTTCCTGGCCCTGCAGGGCGAGAAGCGCGCGGAGGAGGCCATCGCCGCCTTCGAACAGGCGGTGGCCCATGCGCCGCGCCTTCGCGAGCAGCTTGCGCGGGAGGACGCGCTCGGACCGCTTCGAAACCACCCGCGCTTTCAGCGGCTCGTGGCTCCGCCCGAGTAGGGGGACTCGGGAGGACCGGCCCGGAAGGACTCGGAAAGGAAACGAGGAAACCCCGTTTATCGTGATCCCTTTGGACTGCTCTCTCTGAGCACCATTGTAGCAATCGAGACAAACTTTGCGGGGCGTCGCAAGGAATTGACGTTCGCCGGGACTGTTCCGTCGCCCTTTTCCTGTACCTTATAAGGCGCCTTCT
>CAYVOE010000278.1:0-6969 GCA_964452795.1 uncultured Nitrospiraceae bacterium | reverse complement strand
CGTCGCGCTCGATCCGCTGCCGGCCGCCGCGGCCGTATCCCTTCTGACGCTCGGCCAGCCAGAAATTGATGTCTTCGGGCTGCACCTCAAGCCCCGCGGGGAATCCGTCGATGAAGCAGAAAACCCCGCGTCCGTGCGATTCTCCCGCGGAAAGAAAGCGAAGCAAATCGAGTCTCCTTACGATTCGGTGAAATTCGGCGCCCGCAGCGGCGCGGGGAAGGGGCCGGCGCCCGGCTTCCGGGTAGTCTTTCGACGCCGGTGCCGGGGGCACTTCCGGCGGCATCGCCCCCGCGTGACGGAATGGGTTATTGTGCCGAAAGGCCCCCGACGGCTTCAAGCGGCGCCGCGATGCTTGATTTTGCACCGGGATTATGTTAATCCTGAGGCCCCATCTGGGCAGTGAATGAGCATTTCCGGATTGTGCGCCGATCCTTTCGGGGATTGCGCAAGCCACGACGCAGGCGGGATCGCCTTGCCGGGGGCGCTTTCCATCGGTACCACGAGAATCAGGAGGTGCGTCCATCCCGTCGGCGGACTCATGCCGGCGCCCTTTGCCCGGGGCGAGGACCTGGGCGGCGCCGGGCCGATCATCGTGGTGGGGACTCTAAGGGCGGTTTCATGAAGATACATCCAGCGGCTGTAGTCGATCCCAAGGCCGAATTGGCGGAGGATGTCGAAATCCAGCCGTTCACCATTATCGGACCCCACGTGCGGATCGGATCGGGTACCGTGGTGGGCCCCCACTGCGTCATCGAAGGACGCACGGTGATCGGCCGCAACAATCGAATCTACAGCGGCGCCCAGATCGGCGTGCCCTGCCAGGACCTCAAGCACCGGCCCGAGCTGGTGGGACGGGTGGTCATCGGCGACGCCAACATGATCCGCGAGCACGTCACCATCAGCGCCAGCTCCATGGAGTCGCCGGAAGACGAGCACCGGGTCACCTCCGTCGGAAACGGATGCCTGCTCATGGCCTACGCCCACGTGGCCCACGACTGCCACATCGGGAACGCGGTCATCATGGCGAACGCGGCCACCCTTGCCGGCCACGTCGACGTGGAGGACCACGCGGGCCTCAGCGGCCTGTGCGCCGTGCACCAGTTTTGCATGATCGGCACCCACTCCTTTGTCGGTGGGCTCGCCCGCATCACCAAGGACGTTCCGCCCTACATGATCATCGAGGGCAACCCGGCGCGGTGTTGCGGACCGAACTCGGTGGGCTTGCGCCGCCGGGGCTTCGACTTCGAGGCGCGGGGCCGAATCAAGACCATGTACAAGCTCATGTTTCGAAGCGACCTCAACACCACGCAGGCGCTGGAAGAGATCGAGGCCCGGGTCGAGGAGAGCGCCGAACGGGCTCATTTCGTCGAATTTGTGCGCCGCTCCGTCCGGGGGATCACGAAGTAGCCCGCGACGGGCGCGATTAGGCCCGCCGTCCATGTCGGGCCGGGGCGGAATCGGCGGGGAACAAAATTTGGGTTGCCGTCCGGGCGTTGCGGGGCTTTCCGGTTCCGCCGCGCCAGGAGGCCGGACGGTGTGTTTCAAAGGGGTTTCAACACCATGTCTGCCGTGCGCGTCGGGGTTATCGGCGTAGGACATCTGGGCTATCACCACGCCCGCATCTATAGCACGCTGCCGGACGCAGAGCTGGTGGGCGTGGTGGACGTGGACGAGGCCCGGGGCCGGCGCGTCGCCGCGGACTTCTCGACGCAATGGTTTCCCGACGCAGCGGGCCTCGTCGACGCGGGAATTCAGGCGGCGTCGGTGGTGGTTCCTACAACGGCCCATCGAGACATCGCCCTGCCCCTGCTGGAGGCGGGCGTGGATGTGCTGGTCGAGAAGCCCCTCGCCTCGAGCGTGGCCGAAGCGGCCGAGCTCGTCGAGGCGGCGGCCCGGTCCGGGCGCATCCTCCAGGTGGGACACGTCGAACGGTTCAACGGCGCCGTCATCGCCCTCTTCGAGGCCATCCGGCAACCCCGCTTTATCGAATGCCACCGTCTCAGCCCCTATCCGAACCGCGGCGGCGACGTGAGCGTGGTGCTGGACCTGATGATCCACGACCTCGACATCGTGCTGGCCCTCGACGGCACGGCCGTGACCGCCCTGGACGCGGCGGGCGTGGCGGTGTTCTCGGGCCAGGAAGACATCGCGAACGCGCGCCTGCGATTCGCCTCGGGCTGCGTCGCCAACCTGACCTGCAGCCGCGTGTCTCAGGAGCGCATGCGCAAGATACGCATCTTCGAGCGCGACGCCTACGTGTCGACGGATTACACCGAGCAGGAGGTGCGGGTGTACCGCAAGAAGCCCGGTCCCATCCCGCCGGGGCGGTCGCCCATGGAGCACATCGCCGTCGAATCGCTCGAGGTGCACCGCGACGAGCCGCTGAAACGGGAGCTGGCCTCGTTCCTGGCCTGCACGCGCGAGCGCCGGCGGCCCCTGGTGTCGGGCGAAGACGGGCTTCAGGCGTTGCAGATGGCCCAGCAGATTGTAGACTTCATACGAGAGCATAGGTGACGCGGGTCTTTTTCGTAGCCGGAGAATCGTCCGGCGACATGCACGGAGCGAGCCTCATCCGGGCCCTGCGCCGCCTCGATCCCACAATTGAATGCGAAGGCCTGGGAGGCCGGGGCATGGCCGCGGCCGGGATGACCCTGCGCTGCGATCTCGCCGGTCGCGCCATCATGGGGTTCACCGAAGTGGTCCGGTCGCTGGGCTTCATCCGGCGCCTGTTCCGCGAGACCCTCGACCGGCTCCGCGAGACCCGCCCCGATCTGCTCGTGCTCATCGATTATCCCGGTTTTAACATTGAGCTGGCCAAGCGGGTAAAGGGGCTGGGCATTCCGGTCGTCTATTACATCAGCCCCCAGGTCTGGGCGTGGAAAAAGGGCCGGATCCACACCCTGGCGCGCCTCGTCGAGCGCGTCCTCGTGATACTCCCCTTCGAGGAGGAGCTGTATCGGCAGGTGGGAGCCCGCTGCGTGTACGTGGGGCATCCGCTGGTCGATCACATCGCGGAGGTGCCGCGGACGCGCGCCGACGACGCCGGGATGACCATCGGGATCCTGCCCGGAAGCCGGGAACAGGAGATCCGCCGGCTCCTCGGGCCCATGCTCGACATCGCCCGGGGCCTGCGCGCCGATTACCCCGAGGCCCGGTTCGCGGTCCCCTGCGTGGATGCCGAACGGGAGGCCCAGGTGCGGCGCATGGCGGGGGATTTCCCACTCGATACGGTCGTGGGAAAGATGCACGAAGTGCTGGCCGGGGCGCGCTTCGGACTGGTGGCCTCGGGCACGGCCACCCTCGAGACCGCCTTGTTCGGCGTGCCCATGGTGATTTTGTATCGCGTTTCTCCGTTGACATACCAGATAGCGAAGCGGCTGGTTCACCTCGACCACATCGGACTGGTGAACATCCTGGCCGGAAGGGGCATTGTGCCGGAATTCATCCAACACGACGTATCCCGCGAGAAGGTCCTGCCCGTGGCGCGCCGGCTCATCGACGACACGCCCGAACGGGCCCGCATGCTCGCGGATTTCGAGGAAGTGCGGGCGCGCCTGGGCGGCCGGGGCGCCTCGGAACGGGCGGCTGCCGAGATACTCGACGCCCTCCGGAGGGGCCGCCATGGCTGAACGACTGTTCCTCATCGACGGCAGCGCCTTCGCCTACCGATCCTTCTTCGCCATCCGAAACGTCCTCGCCAACTCCAAAGGTCAGCCCACCAACGCCGTATACGGTTTCACCCGCGTCCTGTTGAAGATCCTGCGCGAGAACGATCCCAGCCACATCGCGGTGGTGTTCGACGCGCCGGGCAAGACCTTCCGCGACGAGATGTACAAAGACTACAAAGCCACGCGTCAGGGCACGCCCGAAGAGCTGATCTGCCAGCTTCCCCTCATCGACGAGGTGGTCGAGGCCTTCGGCATTCCCCTGCTCCGGGTGCCCGGCGTCGAGGCGGACGACGTCATCGGCAGCCTGGCGCTCCGCGCGAAGGAAGACGGCCTCGAAGCGGTCATCGTCACGGGCGACAAGGACGCCCTCCAGCTCGTGGGCGACGGCGTCACGGTCTTCGACCCCTACAAGGGCGACGAAGGCATGTGGTACGGCCCCGAGCAGGTCAAGGAACGGTACGGAGTGTATCCGGACCACGTGGTGGACGTGCTGGCCCTCATGGGCGACTCCGCCGACAACGTGCCCGGCGTCCGGGGCATCGGCGAAAAGACGGCCCGGACCCTGCTGGAGAAGTACGGCGACCTCGAGGGGCTCTACGCGCACATCGACGAGCTCAAAGGCAAGCAGCGGGAACGGCTCGAGGAGGACCGGGAACAGGCCTTTTTCAGCCGGGAACTGGTGAAGATCCGTACCGACGTGCCCCTGGAAGTCTGTCCCGACCACTGCCGCCGCCAGCCCCTCGACCGCGAACGCCTCGTCCACACGTTTACCCGCCTCGAATTCGAGTCGCTGCTTCACGAGTTCCTGCCCGACGCCCAGACGGTGGAAGAAACCGACTACCGTCTGGTGTTAACGGAAGAGGAACTCGAGAAGGTCATCGCCGAGGCGAAGGCCGCTCCGCGGTTCGCCCTCGACACCGAGACCGACTCCCAATTCCCCATGCGGGCCAACCTCGTCGGCATTTCCCTGAGCACCCGGCCGGGCACGGGCTATTACATTCCCGTTGGGCATGTGCCCGAGGCCATGCGGCTTTCGGAAGGTCCTGAAGAGCTGTTCCCGGACCGGGAAATCGAGGGGCTGTCGCGCGAGACCGTGCTCGAACGGTTGCGTCCGCTTCTGGAAGACCCCCGGTATCCGAAGGTGGGGCAGAACGTCAAATACGACCTCATCGTGCTCGAGCGGGCCGGGGTCAAGGTGTCCGGGATCGTCCTGGATACGATGGTGGCATCCTATTTGACAGACCCGTCCCGGATGCGGCATAATCTGGATGAGATTTGCCTCCACTATCTCAAGCGCAAGATGATCCCCATTTCCGATTTGATCGGAAAGGGTTCAAAGTCAGTTACCTTCGACAAAGTCCCCATTGAGCGTGCATGCGGATACGCCTGCGAAGACGCGGATATTACGCTGCGGCTTGCGGAGATTTTCGAAACGCTGCTGCGCGAGCGGGGACTGGAATCGCTGTTTCGGGAGGTAGAGGTCCCGATCATCGACGTCCTGAAGCGGATGGAGCTCGCGGGGGTCTCCATCGATCTTGAAGTCTTCGGGCGCCTGCGGGAAGAACTCGGACAGCGGTTGAAGGCGCTGGAAGCCGATATTTACGAGCGGGCGGGCGAGCGTTTCCAGATCAATTCTCCGAAACAGCTCCAGGAAATCCTGTTCAACAAGCTGGGCCTGAAACCCGTCCGGAAAACCAAGACCGGGTATTCCACGGACGTAGACGTCCTGGAAGTGCTGGCCCTGGAGCATCCGCTTCCCGAGCTCATTCTCGAGTACCGGGGACTGGACAAGCTACGCAGCACATATGTGGAAGCGCTCCCGAAACTGATACACCCGGAAACGGGGCGCATTCATACTTCGTTCAACCAGGCGGTGGCGGCCACGGGGCGGCTTTCGAGCAGCGACCCCAATCTGCAGAACATCCCCGTGCGTACCGACATCGGAAAGAGAATTCGGGAGGGATTTATACCCGGGGGCACGGATCGCAAGCTGATCTCGGCGGACTATTCGCAGATCGAATTGCGCATCCTGGCGCATCTGTCCAACGACCCGCATCTCAAGGCGGCCTTTCTCGAGGACCTGGACATTCACCGCGATACGGCGGCGCGGGTCTTCGACGTTCCGCCGGAAGGGGTGACCCCCGAGATGCGGCGCCGGGCCAAGGCCGTGAATTTCGGCGTCATCTACGGGATCAGCTCCTTCGGCCTCGCCCGCGGCCTCAAGATAACCCGGGCCGAAGCGCAGCAATTCATCGATGAATACTTCCGGCAGTATCCGGGAGTGAACAGTTGGATCAACGATACGCTCCGGCGCGCCAAGGAAGAGGGGTTCGTCACCACCCTCCTGAACCGGCGCCGCTACGTGGCGGACCTCAACAGCCGCGACGTCAACACCCGCCGGGCCGCCGAGCGCATCGCCACCAACACGCCGGTCCAGGGGAGCGCCGCGGACATCATCAAACTGGCGATGATTCGGGTGGACGAGTACCTGCAGGGGACGGGAGCCCGGCTCCTGCTGCAGGTGCACGACGAACTGTTGATAGAGGCGCCGCAGGCGAAGGCCGATGCCGTCGCCGGGCGCGTACGCCAAATCATGGAAGAAGCCATCGACCTCGACGTGCCCCTCAAGGTGGACGTGGGGATCGGGGATAACTGGGCGGAGATTCACTAGGAACTCCGTGGGCGAACGTGGGGGCACGCAGGGCCGGCCGTTAAGGACAACGAGTGCCGGGGGCGGCCGGCAAGCTCCAGTGAACAATCGAGAGGACTGATTGGATGCCTGAGAAGAACATGGATAAGAGCCCAAACAAGGGCGGGGCCCGTGGCCCCCGAAAGAACGGTTCCGGAAATCCGGGACGGCGGCCCATGCGGGCCGGCAGCGGATCCGGCCGCGATTCGTCTCGGTCGATGGAAGCGAGAAAGCCGAGGGAAGCGACCATGGTAGACGTGGCCGAACCGAACGGCGAAGCCGAAGAGCTGCAGCCGTCGCAGGGACCCGAGCTTTCCATCAGCGAGCTCAAGCGCATGACGGTTCAGGAACTGGCCGACGCGGCGCGCGACATGGGCGTGGAAGGTTACAGCGGCATGAAGAAGCAGGACCTCATCTTCAAGGTGCTCCAGGTGAGCATCGAGAAGGCCGGGTCCATCTACGGCGAAGGCACCCTCGAAATCCTGCCCGACGGATTCGGGTTCCTTCGCTCCGGCGACTACTCCTACCTGCCGGGGCCGGACGACATCTACGTGTCGCCGTCGCAAATCCGCAAGTTCGGCCTGCGCACGGGCGACACCATTCAGGGCCACG
>CAYVOE010000277.1:4120-7013 GCA_964452795.1 uncultured Nitrospiraceae bacterium | reverse complement strand
TATGTCGCTTGAAAACGTCGAGCCCTGCAACATCCGGGCCGTCGTGGGCCACGGTCCGGGTTCGCACGACTATCCCGTGGAACTGTTGCGAAAGCCGTCCGACGTCAACGTGGCTTTCCTGCGGATCCAGAGCGACGGCCCGCTGGACCTGCCCCACCTGCGGTTCGCCACGCCCAGCCGCCTGGAACTGGGCGCGCCGGTGGCCGTCTTCGGGTTGTTGGGCCAGACCCTCGACCACAACCCGGCCTTCGTGATTCGCCGGGTCGGCTCGGTCCTGACAACCCCGCGCACCACCTACTGCATCGACGACCCCGTGGCCTCGGGCTACGTGGGCGGTCCCGTGGTGAATGCCCGGGGCGAAGTGGTGGGCGTCGTCGGCTACGACCTCACCTACGGCGAGGGAGGAGACCTCTACGTCCGCAGCGGACACCCGCTGATCTACCAGTCGGAACTCCTGGTGAAGCACATCCAGAATCCGCCCGGTCCCGAGTCTCCCGACGCGCCCGAAGCGTGGCTGGGCGTGTTCACCCAGCCCTTGTCCGACGATTTCGCCGAGTACTGGGGCCTGCCCAACGAGGGCGGCGCCGTGGTCAGCACCATCGTCCCCGGTTCGCCCGCGGCCGCCGCCGGACTCCAGCGCGGCGACGTCATCGTCCGGTTCAACGATCAACCCGTCCGGCCCAAGCACGACCGCGAGATTTTCGCCTTCACCAAGCTGATCCGCGAGACGACCATCGGCGAAACGGTGAAAATGGAGGTGCTGCGCGACGGTCAGCCCGTGGTGCTCGACGTCACCCTCGCCGCCCAGCCCACCGCCGCCCGCGACGCCCTCGAGTTCGAAGACAAGATCTTCGGCCTCACCGTGCGCGAGCTCACCACCGACGTCCGCATCCTGCTGAGCCTGCCCGAAGACGTGCAGGGCGTCATCGTGCGGCGGGTGGAATCGGGCAGTTGGGCCGCCCTGGCCAGCATACGGCCGGGAACCATCATCCTGGCCATCGACGGCCGCCCCATCGGCGGCATCGAAGACTTCAAGCAAGCCGTGGAGCGCGTGGCCGAGGAGAAACCCCGAGAAGTCGCCATCTTTGCGCGCGTGGGTCCCGTCACCGGCTTCTACCGGCTCGAGCCGCGGTGGGCCGATGAGACACCTTAGCCATTGGGCGGGGGCGCTGGCGCTGGCCTGCGCCCTCGCCGCATGCCGGGGCGAACCCGCCGACAACCTGCTGAAACAGGCCGAAGCCCTGTATCTTGAAGGCCGGTTTCAAGATGCCGTGCCCGTGCTCAAGGCTTTCCTCCTGCGCGAGCCTTTCGATCCCGGCGGCCACCTCTACCTCGGCATGTGCTATGCCCTGTCGGACCAGTGGCTCACCCCCGCGGAGGGCGAGATCAAGACCGCCATCACCCTCTTCGAGCGCAACGGTCGAAAAAGCACCATCGAACGGTTCCCGGACGACTATTTCCTTGCCCGGTGCCACCTCGAGCTGCTGAAGATCGCCGACCTCCAGTTGCGGGTGCTCCTGCACGAAGGGTTCGCCGACGAGCGCACCCTCCAGATCTACATCGACAAGTTCAAGGACTACCTCGCCAAGGCCAAGGAACTCGCCGGTGAGGAACCGTACGTCCAGGAATGCGAAAAGCTGGCCCAGGGCCTCGACGACGGGACCATCCGGCCTCAGCGACGCCGGCCGCCGCAGATGCCGCCCTACATGATGATCCCCCCGGGCATGCCGCCCGGCGTGTCCCCCGGCGCTCCGCCCTCCATCCCGGGGTCGCCCGTGCCGCTCTTTCCCCAGCCGCCGACGGGTGTACCGCCGACGGCTTCCCCCAACGTCGGCATGGACGCCTGAGCCGCCGGACCCGGGTTCCCGCCCGGGGAAAGCCGCGGCTCGGGCATCAGGACCGGGCGTAGGGTAGCGGGTCTTCCCACCCCGCTTCTTTGAAGGCGTTGAGCCGCTCCACGCAGGTGGGACAGGCCCCGCAAGCCACGTCCCCCCCGCGGTAGCAGCTCCACGTGTCGGTGAAATCCACGCCCAGCTCTCGGCCCAGCCGCAGGGTCTCGGCTTTGCGCTTGTCGACGAAGGGCGCGTGGACGACCACCCCGTCCCGCCGATTCAAACTCAGCACCCCGTTGATTCGCTCGAGAAAGGCCGCGGTGCAATCCCAGTAGCCGTACTCGTCCTGGGCCTGGGCGCCGTAGTAGACGTCCCGAAGGCGCCGCGCCTCGGCGTAGGCGGCCGCCAGCGACAGCAGGATCATGTTCCGGTTGGGCACGTAGGTGGGCGGCTGGGTCCGATCCTCCGGCTTCAGATCGTCGAGGTCGGGCACGGCGGCGCCGCCGTCGAGGAGCGTCGTCCCTTCCCGCAGGAGGTCGCCCAGAAAGGAGATGTCGATCACCGCGTGCGCCGCCACCCCCGCCGCCTGGGCCTGCCGTTGCGCGCATTCCAGCTCCCGCCAATGCCGCTGGCCGTACCGGAAGCTCAACGCATGTATCGGCCCCGCGTGCAGCCGTTTCGCCACGTAAAACAGCAGCGCCGACGAGTCCATGCCGCCGCTCAACAACACCACCGCACCCGCTTCGTTCATCTTTCGCTCCTATCCGAGGGAATTCCGCGGGAATTGTGTCATCGACGGCCCCGCCCTGTCACGCCTCTCCCCAAACGACCCTTCACTCGTCGTCCGCCAGTGCGTCCGACCAGAGCCGCAGGTTGGCCAGCCGGCCGTGGAAGGCATAGACGTTCCCCGGGACGCTGTAATTGCCGATGACCAGCGGGCGACCGGCCGGCAGAGGCCGCACGGTCCCCGCCTCCTCCGGCTGGGGCACGGTTTCCCCGTTCACACGCATGCGAAACGCCACGCCGTCGTACACGATCCGCACGGCGTAGTCTTGTCCCGC
>CAYVOE010000277.1:0-4110 GCA_964452795.1 uncultured Nitrospiraceae bacterium | reverse complement strand
CATTGGCCATTGCCCAGGAGCACGGGCATGCCGTCCACGCGGTCCGCCCGAAACGCGAAGTCGAGGGTCATTCCCGCTCCCAGCTCATGTTCCGGCCGCGCGGGCAACGCGATCCAGCCGCCGAGGAACCGGGCCCCGTCGGGACGAAACTCGACCGAGCCCGTGATCTCGCCGTCCGCCGGCGCCTCCATCAGGGCCAGGTCGAGGACGGGCGGCGGAGGCGGCCCCGGCGCGAACGCGACGGGCAACACCGCCGCCGGACCGGGCTCGCCGGCCATGTTGCGCCCGCGGACCGTGATCACGTGACTCCCCGGTTTCATCGGGATGCGAATGCGCTGCGGCTCGAAGAGCACGCCCGGCACATGCAGCACCGTTCCCGCGCCCTCATCCTCTTCCTCCGCGGACCGACACACGACCTCGTAGTCCGCCACCCGCGGCGAATCCAGCGGATGCAACGTGAGCACGGCGCCCGTCCGGTTCATCGACACCGTCGCCTCGGGCGCCTCGGCCACGGGGGGCACCGTTACCGAAACCTCCACGGGCTCCGACGCGGCGAGACGCACACCGTCCCGCCAGGCCTCGACCCGATAGCGGCACCGCGCGGCGGGCGGGGCGTCGGGAAAGAAAGGCACGGCCGTCTCGACCACCGGCACGTCGTCGCGGTACACGCGGAACAGGTCCGCCTCGGGCAGGAAGTCCCACGACAGCTCGACGGGCATGGTCTCGCCTTCCCGCGCCTCCACGGACAGCGCCGCCGCGGCCGCGGCCGCCGGAACCACGGGTCGCGGTCCCACATCGACGGGCAGGTCCGGCATCGCCGTGACGGTCACAGGTCCCCACGCGGGTCGCTCCGGCTTATCCTCGAACGCAACAGCAATCTCAAGACCGGGTACGCGTACCGCTTCGGCAGGCACCATACCTCGCCGCACCGCGCCTCGAACGGGCTCCAGGGGCGCTGTCTCCCACGACGACCCACCCAACGGACGGTACCGCAGCACCGCGGGCCAAGGGTCCCGCACGATCGGCAGGAGGACCAGGTCCTTCCCCGCTATTACGCTTCCCAGGAACCGCGGATGCAGAACCCGCCGCACGGGCAAATCCTCCGGTATCGGTTCTCCCGGATCGCTTTCGCCCAGCAGGGCGTAGCACTCGGCCCGCAGCGCGCGCCACGCCACTACGGCCTTCGTGTTGATGGTGGCCAGGACGCCGTACTCGCCCCGGGTGGCCATGCCGACGGCATAGGCGTGCAGGGCCCAGGCGAAGGCGTCGCCGTCGAGGAGTTGACGCGCCTCCTCCGCGCAGCGCCGGGATTCCGCCGGATCCGCCGTGCGGGCGGCGTCGATCAGCGCCCGCGCCTTGACGGCGTTCATCTCGGCGACCCGAAAGGCCCGAACGTAGACGATTCGGCTCTCCAGCCATGCGCGGCGCGGCGTATAACCCTCGCGCGGAAGCTGCATCAGCCGTTCCTGAAGCGCCCCCAGGGCCCGGTCCTTCTCCGCCTCGCCGGGTCCCCAGGTAAAGGGCGCG
This sequence comes from uncultured Nitrospiraceae bacterium, assembly GCA_964452795.1. Classification (GTDB taxonomy): domain Bacteria; phylum Hydrogenedentota; class Hydrogenedentia; order Hydrogenedentales; family SLHB01; genus CAYVOE01. The sequence goes on along the minus strand of CAYVOE010000277.1, from coordinate 2,583 downwards.
CACTCGGCCTGGCCGCCGCCGCCCACCCATCGATAGCCCAACCGGTCGAGCTCGATGTGGATTTCCGCCATGGGCGCGGCGAGTTCCGGGCCGTAGCACCGGCGCGCGTAGTCCTCGAAGAAGGCCTCCGCCGTAAGCCCGGGCTCCCACGCGCTCCGGATCATGTAGGCCATGTTCTCTTCAATGTCGCGGGTGCGCCAGTGAATGCCCAGCACCCCCTGGCAGCCCTTGGCGCGGATGTCGGCCATCATCTTCTCGTACACGTGCACGGCCGGCTGGGGATGCCACTGGTCGCCGTCGTATTCGAGCCACGGAATGGGCCAGCGCTCGCGGTCCGGCGGCAGTTCCCCGTAAATGGCGTCGACCCGTTCCCGGGGCACGATGAAATCCAGGGACGCGAACACCACGTCCTTTGGCAGCAATTGGTCGAGCCCCTCGTAGTACTCGGCCGACAGCAGCCGGTCGTCGCCGCCCCACCCGGAGATCACCAGCCGAGGCCCCTGCGCCCGATGCGCCAGGGCCCGGTACGCCAGCAGCGCGAACTGCTCGAGCCGGGCGCCCTCGAGGGCCCGAGCCAGGGCCCCCGCGCCGTCCGCCTGGAAGAAGGGCGCCGGACCGTCGCTTCGCTCCACGACGCGCCGGAACGCGTCCCGCCGCGCCAGCGCATACCGGGGCAGGGGCGTGGACGACGCGGAGGTCGGGCGAAATCCCGTGGCGCCCTGAGCCTCGGCCTGCCAAATCCACACGTAGTCCAGGCCGGGATACCGGTCGAGGATGCCATTGACCCGCTTGAGGAAGACCTCCCGTACCTCCGGGTCCAGCGGATCACCGGAGCACTCGAAACCGAGACAGGTGCGCAACCCCCGCTTCTTCGCATAGTCCAGGGCGTCCCGCATCACCTCCTGCTCGCGCCGGATCTGCTCGTCCCGCGACAGGCCGAGCAGGGTGGTCTCCGCGCCGAAATACTCGTGGGGATACAGGTCGCCCGTGCCGTAGGCGAACTCCGAGGTCTTCAGCGGATGGGTGCCCCAGGTAGGCGCTCCCGTATTCACCAGGGGCTCGCCGCCCTTGTACACCCCGCCCTCCTCGTAAGCCGCGAAGGGCTCGTAGTCGTAGGTATGGAACCCGACGAAATTGGCGCCCATCCGAACGAGTTGATCCACGAAGGCCCGGTGGTCCACCGGATCCCAGGTCGTCGGGCTGTTGAAGAAGTTGTACCAGGGGAGAACGCCCCGGATCCCCAGCGCCGGCTGTCGCGTCACCGCACCCCGCGGCAGCCCCTCCGGAATCGACTCCGGGATGGCCTCGCTGCCCAGGTAGAACCCGAACCCGAGCTCGCGCAACAGGCCGTACACCGCGTTCGTGGCGCCCGCGGCCGTGTTCCCCGCCGCGATCACTACCCGCGCGCCGTCGATCTCTCCTTCCTCAAGACGATACCCCTCATCGCCTGCGCTGAACACGCGGCCCTCGAGAAGCGGATTCGTCTCCGGCGTGCCCACGACCACCGCCGGCCGGGGCCGTTCGCGCCACGCCGCCGCGTCCACCGCCTCGGGCACCTGCCCCGTCACCTGCCCCAGGTACCGCTGCAGGTCCACGACGGCCAGGCGCTCCGGGTCCGACAGGTCCCCCGTCACCACGCAGCCCCACGGCGTCTCCGCGGGCGCCGCCCCCATGCACAAGCCCAGCAACATCCACGGCACGATTGTCCACATGACTCGACTCCCCCATCGTTGCGGGTCGCGGTCGGCCCCTCCCCGGAGGCCTCCTCACCAGCCTACACCCCAACCGCCGCGAGATTCACGTCGTCCGCGGTTCCGCCGGGCCCTGCGCGAGCCGGAGCGAACGCGCGCCCCTTCCCGATTGCGGCGGCTTTACTTGCGCGCCCCGGCCCTCTATTCTTTCCGTGATCTCTCGAACCCGAAGCCATTGTTCAGCCTGTTCCCCGCGACGGTCCCGCGCCCGGACGGATCTCGTCGATGCGCTTCCGGGCGGCGACGACGGAGTAATCGAAGCCGTGAGCTGGTTCACCGAGACCAAGTACCACTTCCGCGATCCCGGTCCCCTGGCGGACGGCGAGCTGACCCTGGTCCTCGAGCGGACCATCGTGGCCGACCCGCGCCGAGGCCTGGTGCCCTCCTACGAATTCGAGATGCGCCACACAGATACGGGCGAGCGCATGGGCCGGCTGGGCCTCCGCATCGGTCACACCGAGTTCATCGAGATGTACGTGGGCCACATCGGGTACAGCGTCCTCCCCGCCTTCCGCGGACATCGCTACGCCGCCCGCAGTTGCCGCCTCATCTTCCCCTTCGCGAAGGAGGAAGGCATCAACCCCGTCTGGATCACCGTGAACCCCGACAACATGCCCTCGCGCCGCACCTGCGAGATCCTCGACGCCCGCTACGTCGAGACCGTGGCCCTGCCGACGGACTGCGACATGTACCGCATCGGCGAGCGCCTCAAGTGCCGCTACCGCGTGGATCTCTGAGCCGCCCCGCCCCCCCCGGCGCCGGAAATGTTCCGCGTTGACTGGCTGTTGTTTATATGCTACGTTGATAAGGCCTGTCCAACAGGTTCGGATAC
>CAYVOE010000276.1:1188-7024 GCA_964452795.1 uncultured Nitrospiraceae bacterium | reverse complement strand
CGACCGCGACGGACAGGTCCACTGGATGCGAGAGGAGTCGGCGCCCCTCGAGGGGCATCCGGACCGCGTGCAGGCGGTGCTGCTGGACGTCACGGAGTCCGTGGAGGCGGAGCGCCGGCTGCAGCGATCCGCCCACGACCTGCACGAACGGGTCAAGGAGCTGGACTGCCTCTACGCCATCAGCCACCTCTCCGGGGAGGAAAGCGTGCCCCAGCTGCTGGCGCGGGTCGCCCAGATCCTGCCCCGGGCCTGGCAGTTTCCCGACAGGGCCTGGTGCCGCATTCACTTCGACGGCAAGACCTATGCCTCCGAGGGTGAGGCGCCGGGACCGGCCGGACAGCAAGCCGACATCGTGATCCGAGGCGACACGGTGGGGCGCATCGAGATGGGATATCGCGCCGACCCGGACGCGCCCGAGGAGCCGGCTTTCCTGAAGGAGGAGTGGACCCTGCTCGACGGCATCGCCCGCAGCCTCGCCGAGGCCCTCGAACGGCGCCAGGCCGTCGAGTCGCTGCGCAAGAGCGAGAAGCTCTACCGGACCCTGGCGATGAACATCCCCGGGACGCTGGTGGGCCTCTTCGACCGCGACCTGCAGTGCACCCTGGCCGAAGGGGCGCTCAAGGGCGTCCTGACGGAGACCCGCGTGGAAGGCCGCGACCTCGCCGAGGTGTGGCGGGGCGACACGGCCCTGCTGGTGGAGCTGTGCCGGGCCGCCATCGACGGCGAAGATCGGTCGGTGGACTACTGGTGGCGCGGCATGGCCCTCTCGGTTCGGGTGGTGCCGGTGCCGGAAGTCCGGGGAGACCGGGGCGGCATGTTCGTAATCCGCGACATGACGGACCGGCGCGAGCTCGAGAAGGAGATCCTCGAGGTCTCGTCCCGGGAGCAGCGCCGCATCGGCCAGGACCTCCACGATTCGCTGGGCCAGCTCCTTACGGGGTTGATGTGCCTGGGAGGGACCCTGAACCGCCATCTGGCCCAGGACTGTCCGCAGCACGCCGCCCGGGCCGAGGAAATCACCGAGATCGCCCAGCAGGCCATGCTCGAAGTCCGGGCCCTGGCCCGGGGGTTGAACCCCATCGACCTGGACGCCCGCGGCCTGGCGTCCTCCCTCCAGGAGCTCGCCTACGACTGCGAGAACATCTTTCACGTGGCGTGCCTGTGCGATACGACCGAGGCGCCGCCCGTCGAGGACCCCACCGCCGCGACGCAGCTCTACCGCATCGCCCAGGAGGCCGTCAGCAACGCCGTCCGCCACGGCCAGGCCACGACCATCGTCTTGAAGCTCTACCGGGACGACGGGCACGGGGTCCTCTCGGTCGAAGACAACGGCCGGGGCTTCTCGCCCCGAGGCCAGCAGCGCAAGGGCATGGGCTTGCGCATCATGCAGTACCGGACCGAGACCATCGGAGGAGTCTTCACCCTCCGTTCGAGCCGGGGCCGCGGTACGCGCATCGAGTGTCGTTTTCCGTTGGGAAAGGGCGAATCCGCCGTTCGGGGAGAAGTTTCGCATGCCGAAAGAAGCAAAAGGCGTCCGACGAATCGCCATCGTCGATGATCACCCCATCGTTCGCCGGGGTCTGGCCAGTCTCATCAACCTCGAACCCGATCTCGAGGTGTCGGGCTATGCCGAAGACGCCCGAAGCGCCCTCGACCTCGTGCGGACCCTCAAACCCGACCTCCTGGTCGTGGACATCTTCCTAAAGGACTCCAACGGCCTCGACCTGCTCAAGGCCCTGCAAAAGCGGAATTCGACCGTGCCGATCCTCGTGGTGTCCATGCACGACGAATCCCTCTACGCCGAACGGGTCCTCCGGGCCGGCGCCATGGGCTACGTCATGAAGCGCGAGGCCGAGCAGGTCATCGTGAAGGCCATCCGGCGGGTCCTCGAGGGCCGGGTCTACCTCAGCGAGCGCATGCAGGAACGGGTGCTCCTGGGGTACGCGGCCCGACCGTCCGTGCCCCGCTCGCCCACGGAAGCCCTCACCGACCGGGAGCTCCAGGTCTTCGAGATGCTCGGCCACGGCATCGGCATCCGCCGCATCGCCGAGAACCTTGCCATCAGCGTCAAGACCGTGGACGCCCACCGCGCCCGAATCCGCGAGAAACTGGGCCTGGCCAACGCCACCGAGGTCCTGCAACGGGCCGTGCAATGGGTACAAGCCGAACGACCCTCCGAACCTGCGGAAGAGCCGTCTCAACCCTCCGCGGACGAAGCCAAAGGCTCGTAGCCGGTCCGAGAGGACGCCCGAATACCACCCCGCCGCCCGGTCCATGGGCGGAAAACGGACTAGGGAAAACCCCTAGCCCGTTTCCTCATATTCCGTAATCGTTTTTCCGGATTCACCGCCTCGATTTGCGGTCCCATATGCCGTATCTTGTAGACGTGGACCGGAGTCGGTGGTCATTTCTCCGGTCCGTAAGCGCGTGAGGATACGGCCATGGATGGTGAAGCCGCACAGGATACCCGAAGCCTCGGACTCCTCCTGAGATGGGCGCAGGGCGCGTTGGCGTCCGCCCGCGTGGAGGTGCGCCGCCTTCGGCGCCAGCCGGATAACCCCGTGGCGCTGAACGAGTTGGGCGTGGCCCTGCACGTGGCCAAACGGTACACGGGTATGGCGTGCCGGGCGTCGGCCCACGCGTGCGCGGTAGACCTCGAAGATCGGGTTTACAAGGCCCGAACCTCCTGCCAGCCCCTCGACGGGGCCTGGCTGGACGCGGTCGAGCGAGGCATTGCGGAAGCGGAGGCGGCGCTGGTCCGGTCGGGAGATGCGGATACACCGTCCGGGACGGTTTCGTCGTCGGCCTCACGCCCCCGATGGAATGCCTTTGCCGACGTTGGAAACGGGGAGGGCTTTGCATGAAGACCTGCTACGTAGTCGCCAATGGAAGCACGGCCCGCATCTTGAGACTGGACGCGAAAGGACGCCGGCTGCGCGAGTTGGAGCGCTTCGAACATCCGGAGACCCGGGCCTCGGGCAAAGAGCTGGGCCGCGACCGGCCGGGCTTGTTCCGGCACGGCTCGGCACGACCGGGCGCCTTCACGGAGCCTGGAGACCGGAAACGGCGCAAGGCGACGGAGTTCGCCCGCCGGTTGTCGGATGAACTGACCGATTTTCTGGTACGGCACGAGGACGTCCGGATCGTGCTGGTGGCTCCGCCGGGCATGTGCTCGCTGATCCGGCAGCACCTGCCCGTTGCCCTTCAAAGCCGGCTGGCCGGTGAACTGAAGAAAGACTATACGCACGCAACGGAGAGCGAACTGCTTCCGCTCCTGCGACGAGCGGGCTACGCTCCGGCGCCGCGCATGCCCCTCGCCTATTCGGGCGCGGGCGCAAGCCGGGAGTAGGGCTCGTCCCCCCTTGGGGGGCGCACAGCCCGTAGACGGCTCAGCGGAGCCGGCGATGGGAGGATCATCATGAGGGAGATCTATGTGACGCGGCCCGACCTGCGCCGCTTGAAAGAGTTGGTGCACGTGGCCCGCGCATTTCGACAAGAAGAAGAGCGTTACCTCTCCGTCCTGGAAGAGGAGCTCGGTCGCGCCCACGTGGTCGAGCCGGAAGACGTGCCGGCGGACGTGATCACGATGAACAGCAAGGCCCTGCTGCGCGACTGCGACACGGGCCGCGAGGCCGTGTACACCCTGGTGTTCCCGGCCCAGGCCGATCCCGCACGTCGCCGCGTCTCCGTGCTGGCCCCCATCGGGACGGCCATGCTCGGATACCGGGCCGGAGACACCTTCGAATGGGACGCGCCCCGAGGCCGTCGCCGCCTGAAGGTGAAGAGCGTCCTGTACCAGCCGGAAGCCGCGGGGAACCCGGCGGTGTAACCCTTTTGCCCACGTGACCGTGCCGGCGGATCCGACCGCCGGCCGTGCTGATGCCGGGGAGGGGGACTTCGCGTCGCCCTCCCCGGTTATCTTTTCCCGCCCCCTTTCCCCTTGCACTGAAGACCCGCCGCCGCTACGATACCTTCTCTACGGGTACGGGACGAGAGGAGCCGAGTGCATGGAGACCATCCGCATAGGGTTCGTGGGTCTGGGCGGCATTGTGCGCAGCCGCCACATTCCGGGGCTGAAGGCCATCGAAGGGGTTGAACTGGTGGCCGTGGCCAATCGGTCGCGCGAATCCTCGGAACGGGCCGCCCAGGAATTCGACATCCCGGTGGTCTGCGACCGGTGGGAAGACCTGGTGCGCCGCGACGACATCAACACGGTGTTCATCGGGACCTGGCCCTACCTCCACGCCCCCGTCACCATCGCCGCCCTCGACGCCGGCAAACACGTCTTTTGCCAGGCCCGCATGGCCCGCGACGCCGCCGAGGCCCGGCGCATGTACGAGCGCGCCCAGGCCTCGGACCGGGTGACGGGCCTGTGCCCGGTTCCCATCGGCCTGAGCGTGGACGCCACGGTGAAACGGCTGTTGCGGGAAGGCGAGCTGGGGACGGTGCGGCTGGTGCGCGTCCAGAGTTTCTCGAACGCCTTCGCCGACCCCGACACCGTCATGGGCTGGCGCAAGGACGAGCGGTATTCGGGCCTCAACATGCACACCCTGGGCATGTACATCGAGGTGATCCACCGCTGGTTCGGATGGACGAAATCCGTCCACGGGGCGTCGCTCCAGATCTTCACCCCGGAGCGCCTCGACGAGGAGGGGAACCGCCGCGAGGTCCGGATTCCCGACCAGATCCTGTTCAACGCCTCGATGGAAGGCGGATTTCCGGTCCAGTACGCCATCAGCGCGGCCGTCCACCACGGCATGGACGCCATCGAGATCTACGGGAGCAAGGCCGCCCTGCGCTACGACGTGAAGTCGGACGTGCTCTTCGGGGGCCCCGCCCACGAGGGGATGGGCAAGGTGGCCGTCCGGCCGGAAGACGCCTACGACGTGGAGCACTGGAGCGTCGAGCGGGACTTCGTGGCGGCCATCCGGGAAGGCCGGGAATACCACCCCGACTTCGAGGACGGCCTGCGCTACATGGAGGTCATCCAAGCCGTCTACGACGCCGCCGAGGCCGGCACCACCGTGGAACTGAGCTAAGGAATCCTCCGGCGCCTCAGGCGGACTTCCACCGGGCGTAGCGGTAGGCGATGGCGGCTTTGACGGCGTCGGCGGGCAGGAAAGGCGCCACACCGGCGACGAGCAGGTAGCCCAGGGACTCGGGAGCCCACAGGGCCAGCCAGAATACGCCGGGGATGTAGACGGCGAGGGTTCCGGCGAGCACGGCGATGGCCGGCGACGCAAACCGAGCCATGGCCCACGGCGCCAGGGAGAACCCGAGGATGTATCCGAAGGTCGGTCCGAGGGTGATGGCGAACAGGGGCGCGCCCATGAGGCCGAGGACGGTATAGGCCAGGGCACCCGCCGTGGCGCGGGCCGGTCCCACGGCAAAGGGGGCCACGAGGACGGCCAGGGTCTGGAGCGTCACGGGGATGGGGGTAAACGGAAGGGGAATCCGAACCTGGGCGCACAGGGCTATGGCAAGCGCCACCGCCCCGATCTCCCACAAAGCCCGATTACGGACGCCCGAAGCACTCCACACCTGCGTATGTACGGCTGACGACAATGCCCTTGTTCCTTCTTGATTGGATGCTCGCGGCCCGGCCGAAGGCGAGACCGCATGAAACGCGGCCGTGTTCCGGCCACCGGTACAGTCGATGGGGCCAATAGATACCAGATTCCCGCGCCGCAAGCAAGGTTCTATCGTGGTTTGGGCGTCCCGTCCAAGAAAAGAACAGGCCCCTGACCGAGACGGCCACGCCGCAAAGCCCCTCGCTTCCGATTTGGAATATCGGCTCTTGAGGGGCATAATTGAGCGAATCAGTAGAAACACCCCC
>CAYVOE010000276.1:0-1178 GCA_964452795.1 uncultured Nitrospiraceae bacterium | reverse complement strand
TGTACCTGCCAGCTATTTTATAGATGCACAACTGAGCCAACCCCATGCGATTCCTCACGCGCGCCATCGTTGTCGTCGCCATGATCGGGCTGACCGTGGTGTCCATCTGGACATCCTACGCCAGCCTCCACGACTCCGTCCTCCCCGCTCCGGACATACCCATTCGGCTCCCCAACGGAGTCCTGTGGGAATGCTCGCTTTTCGCGTTAATCCTGTCCGTTGCCCTGGGTCTGCTGCTGCTGGCGCTGAAGCTGGCCATGATCGAAGGCGCGAAGCGGGTGACCCTGGCGGGCTTCCTCGGCCTGGCCATCGTCGCCTCCCTGTCCATCGCCTTCAACGTCGACGTGCTCTATCGGTGGGCGAACCCGGACTTCTATCTCAACTACTCCCACGACCGGCTGCGGGAGGCCTACGACCCCTTCCTTGCGGAGGTCTCGGCTGCCCTCGAGTCTCGCCGGGAAGCGCGCCTCCCCGAGGCCATGCGACCCGGGGCCGCCCTCGACGCGCCGACAGAGGGGCTTCAACCAGGGGCTTCGGAGGCGAACGCCGCGGCGTCCGAGGGGGCCTTCGCTCCGCTGCGGGAGTTCGAGGAACTCCTGCGGGGGCCTCTATCCCCATCCGCCGAGGAACTCGACGCCCTTCAGGCCCGGCTCCGGGTGGCGGCGGACGACCTCAGCACTCAACTGAACCTGCCTCGCCCCGAGGCCCCGGAGATACGGAAGCCCCTCTTCGCCGTGTTCGATACGCTGATCGACGGCCGCGGCATCGGGGCCATGGAGGTCCTGATCCTGCTCCTGGCGGTGGTGCTCGATCTCGGCGACGTCGTGGGTTTCAGCCTGATACCGACCCGGCCCCGGACCCGGCGAGCCGCCGATCCGGACTTCCTCGAGCCGGATTTCCCGCCTCTGACGCCCGCCCCCGTCGTGCGGCGCCCCATCGAGCACCGGGAAGAGCCCCTGCCGGAAGAAGATCCCTTTCCGGAAGATCCGTTTGAAGAGCGCCTGCCGGCCGTGGCGCCCGAACCCTCGGGCCCGCCCCGACACGGCCCCCGCCCCGTGCGTTTCCATCGTCGGCGCTAGGGGTTGCCGATCCCCCGCTCCCAATGAAGAAGCCGCCTTGCGGCGGCTTTAATCTGCTAAATGCGTGTAGGGGTTAGAGCGAGAAGACCACCGGGGTGG
>CAYVOE010000275.1:6661-7071 GCA_964452795.1 uncultured Nitrospiraceae bacterium | reverse complement strand
ATCATTGCACTCAAGTACGGCGGCTGCCCGGGACCGGCCCATCGTCCGCCATTCCGCTGAGTATACCCTCGGATCGAAGCGATTGCACACGAGGCGCCCGGCGTGGGACGAAAGGCGCATGGGCGACGTTATCATGCCAGGAACGCACGGAACCGAATCGGGAGACGGCCATGGACTCACCCGGCGACACACAACTGATGGAGCGGTGGCGGACCGAACGCGACGGCGAGGCCCTTGCGACGGTCATGGCACGCCATGCCGGCCTGGTCTACGCCACCTGTCGGCGCATCCTCCGCGACGCCGCCGAAGCGGAGGACGTGACCCAGGAGTGTTTCCTCGAGCTGGCGAGCGCGCGGAAGGCGCCTCCGCCGATCCTGGCCCCCTGGCTTCATCGACTGGCGACGTACCGC
>CAYVOE010000275.1:0-6651 GCA_964452795.1 uncultured Nitrospiraceae bacterium | reverse complement strand
GCCCTGGACCGCCTCCGTAGCCGCAAACGTCGGGAGCGGCGCGAGCAGGCCTACGGAACGGCCATGCCTCGGCGGATCGAGCCAACGTGGGACGACGTATCGGCTCGGGTGGACGAGGCCATTGCGGCTCTTCCGGAAGACCTGCGCATCCCCCTGGTTCGGCACTTTCTCGAGGGCCACTCGTATGCCGCCCTGGCGCGGCTCATGAACGTGCCCAAATCGACCCTCGCGCGGCGCGTTCAGGAGGGTCTCGAGATCGTTCGGGAGACGTTGAAGCGCCAGGGAATCGGGGTCGGCGGCGCGACCCTGGCCACCATGCTGAGCAAGAACGCGGCCGAAGCCGTTCCACAGACGCTGATGTCGCAGCTTGGACGAATGGCCGTTGCAGGAGGCGGAAAGTCCGCGGCCGTCGCCACCGGGCTTGGAGGAACCGTGATCATGGGCAAGAAATCGATTCTGACCGCTGTGGGGATCCTGGCCGTGTTATCGGCGCTGGTGGCGACGCCCGCCGCGCTCCGTCATATGGGTCGGGACGGGACCTCCGAAGTCGTCGCGCCCGCCGGCGAGGTCGCTTCGACGCAAACAGGCGCCGGTGGAACACCGTCAACCGATCGGGCTCGACCCGCGGCGTCCCGGCAGGAAATGTCGCTCGCCGAGACCCAACAGCTTCTCGCCGCGCTCCTGACTCAATTTGCTCGGGAGAAACAGAGCGAAGCCAGTGCCAACGAGCTGAAGCCTCTCTCCTCCGACGACCTGCCGCCCGAAAACGGCATGCACTATTTTCTGCTGGCCGCGGAGCTGCTGCCGGAGATTGACCGCGCCTGGCTGGGCGAACGGCTCAAGCTCATCGAAGCGAACGGATGGGTCGACGATCCGAAGCTCGTCGAGCTTCTGGAGGCCTGCGGCGATTCCTTCAATGCGGTTCGGACGGGCCTGGAAGTCGGCAACGCCATGCTCCCGCCCTTGCGGGGTTTCGCTGAACCCATGACCTACGTGTCTCAATGGCGCACGCTGGCCCGGTTGATGGCCCTCCAGGGGACCATGTACGCCGCGCACGGAGACTATGCCGCCGCCTTCGACGATTTCGCCACGCTGCTGGAATTCGCCAACGAGTCGAGGCGCGGAGGGGCCATCATCGGCGGGCTGGCGGGAACGGCCATATCCAACACCGCAGCGCAGGCCTTGCACGGGGAGCTCCCCCGCTCCCAGGCTTCGCCAGACGACTACCGAAACTTGCTCTCCCGTCTGGAAGCCCTGCAAGCCGATCAGTACACCATGGCACAGAGTGTCCAGTCGGAAGTGGAGACTTTTGAGAACTGGATCGCCCATGCCTTTGGCGCCGACGAGCAATTGCGGGACCTTCTGACAAACCCGGATGCGGGGTTGCCGAGAGACGCTCAACGGTGGGCAACGACGGCCGCGTCGGAGGAACTCCACGGTCTGATGGAGGATATGCTGCAGACCTACCGGGACATCGTTCCCTACTTCGAACTGCCTTACTACGACGCACAAAACGTCGATCTTGGCAGTATCGTGGGCGACAATCCTGTTATGCGGATCATCGTGGAACCGCTCCAGGGACTTCCCCTGCAGGAGGCGCAGGTGCAGGCCCACACGGGCGCGGCGGCGGTGCAGGCGGCGATCGAGCTCTACCGCATCGAACACGGTCGGTACCCCGATTCGCTGGAGGCCCTGGTGCCCGACGTCCTGACCGAGGTGCCGCAGGACCCCTTTACGGGAGAGCCGTTGGCGTACGCGGCCGGCGCCGAAGGTTACCTTCTCTATAGCGCCGGGGCGGATATGCAGGACAACGGGGGAACCGTCGACGACTACGACGAACCGGGCGGAGACCTGATGTTCCACCGCCCGTGAATCCCGGTCTTCGGCACGGGGCTTTCGCCTTTTGATATTCCCCCGGACGCTTGGTAGACTCAGCGCCGTTTCCCTCGGTGCGAGGAGTTCGAGCGTGCGAGCCGTAGTTCAGCGTGTTTCGGAGTCGGCCGTCACCGTCGAAGGCCGGGTGGTCGGCCGGATCGGCCCGGGGTTGATGGTCCTTCTGGGGGTCGCCGTCGACGACGACGAGTCGGACGCGGAGTACATGGCCGACAAGATCGCCGGGCTCCGCTGCTTCATGGACGCCGACGACAAGATCAACCTTTCGGTCGAAGACATCGGCGGAAGCGTCCTCATCATCTCTCAATTCACCCTGCTGGGCGACTGCCGCAAGGGGCGTCGGCCCTCCCTCATCCGCGCCGCCCGGCCCGAACAGGCCCTGACGCTCTACGAATCCGTGGTGCGCCGCCTGCGCGAGCGGGGGCTGCGCGTCGAGACCGGCGAGTTCGGCGCCCACATGGACGTACAACTCGTTAACGACGGACCCGTTACCCTGCTGCTGGACAGCAAGAGGACTTTTTGATGGGGGCGATCTGCGGCATCCTGGGGCGGAAGGATCCCGACATGGTGCGTCGGATGGCGGCCGCCCTGCGGCACCGCGGCCCGGCCGATCACCTCGTCGAGGGCGCAAACTACGCCGTCGCCGCCTCCCATCCCATCGGCGAAGGACGGGCCCTGGTCGACGGCATCCCCCGGGACGCCTCGGGCTCGAGCCTGCATCCCGACGAGGTCCTCGGGGCCTGCCGCCGGGCCCACCGCTTCCCGGATCTGGGGTTGCGGGGATCCTTCGCGGCGGCGGTGGCGCTCGAGGAGCGAGGGGCGTGGTGGCTGCTGCGCGACCGGCTCGGCCAGAGACCCCTTTACTATTGTTCCACGAAGGAATTCGTCCTTTTCGCCAGCGAGTTGAAGGCCCTCCTGGCTTCGGACGTCGTGGAGCGCCGCCTCAACCTCTATTCCGTGGACCGCATGCTCACGCTGGGGTGCATCCCCGGTAGCAGCTCGATCGTCGACGGCGTATGCCGCGTGCGGCCGGGCCACGTGGTGGAGTATCGAGACGGCCGCCTCGAGGAGCATCCCTTCTCCGGATTCGACCTGGAAGGCCGGACCATGCCCAAGGAGCAGGCCGCCGACCGGCTCCGGAGCCTGCTGCGCCAGGCCGTCAACCGCTACGAGACCGACGATCTCCTGTGGGCTTCGGGGATCGATTCCGCCGCGGTGGCGGCGTTGCGCCCGAACACGGCTCCCCTGTTCGTCGTGCTCGATCGGGCCTGGCAGGACGAGACCAAGCTGGCCAAGGAATCGGCCCGCCTCCTCCGGCTGCGCCTCCACGTCGAGCCGGCGCCGCGCCCCACGGTCAGCGACTTCCGCAAGGTGGTCTATCACCTCGACGAACCCGTCGCCGACGCTTCGGTCCTGCCCCTGTGGTCCATCTGTGAGCAGGCCGCCGCCCACGGCTCCGATTACCTCACGGGCTTCGCCGCCGACGAGTTGCTCGGCGGCTATTCGCGATACCGCTTCCTCCAGATGTCGCGCGGGGCCAAGGCCCTGGTGCCGGTGAACCAGCTCGGCGGCATCCTGCCTTCCCTGCCGCCCAACGCCTTCGTGCGCCGGGGCGGCCATTACCTGGCGTCGATCCGCGACAGCCGCGAGGCCTACCTCTCGCTCCTGTCGGTGTTCGATCAAGAGGAGCGGGCCCAGCTTTACACGAAGCGGATGAAGGAGGCCGTCGACCCGCGCGACGCGCCCATGTCGGTCATCGACGAGCATTTCACCGGCGACGACCTCATCCGCAACGTCACCTCCCTTGACCTGGGGATGACCCTGCCCGACCTGCTCCTGGCGAAGTGCGACCGCATGGGCGCGGCCCACGGCGTCCGGCTCCATTTCCCCTACCTCGACGACGACCTGGTGGATTTCGTGGTGAACCTCGATCCCGGCGTCAAGTACGGCGTCCGCAGCAAGCCCCTCCTGCGCACGGCCCTCAAAGGCCCCCTGCCCGCCCGGGTGCGCCTGCGGGCCCGGCGAGGGTTCAAGGTACCTCAGGGCGGACCCGTCTACCAGATCATCGAGGAGGTCGTGCGCCAGACCCTCACCCGGGACCGCGTCCAGTCGACGGGCCTGTTCGAGTGGCGATTCGTCGAAGAGGTGTGCCGGTCGGCCACGCACAACGTGTACCGTCGGCGCCAGTTCTGGGCCCTCCTGATGCTGTTCGCCTGGCATCGCGAATACATGGAGTCGTAGCGCATGCGCGTAGCTTTCGCGGGAACGGGCAAGCTCGGGGCCGAACTTCTCGGCGCCCTGCTCGAGTCGCATCACGAGGTGGTGGCCCTCATCCAGAACGGCCGCACCAGCAAGGGATTCAGGCGGTGGCTGTACCCCGGCCTGGCCCGGCGGCTCGCCGCCCGCACCAACGTCCTGGGCATGGCCCGGCGCCGCGGCATCCCCATCCTATACATCGACAAGATGACCGACGAGGAGCTGGAGCCGCTGCGGGCCCTCGAGCCCGATCTGCTCCTCGTGGGCGGATTCGCCGTCATCCTCAAGGCACCTCTGTTGCGGCTGCCGAAGATCGGCTGCCTCAACTGCCACTCGTCTCTGCTGCCCAAACATCGCGGACCCAACCCTTTCACCGCGGTGATCCTGGCCAACGAGACCGAGACGGGCGTGACCTTCCACGTCATGGATGAGGGCATCGACACCGGAGACATCGTCGAGCAGATCCGCATTCCCATCGAGCCGCGGGCCACGGCCGGCACCCTCTACAAGGCCTCTTCCGAATTGGCGGGAGAGCGCGTGGTCGAGGTCCTCGACCGCATCGAACGGGAAGGTCTGAAAGGTACGCCCCAGGACCCCGCCGAAGCCTCCTACGACCAGAAGCTGCCTCCCGAGCGCCTCGAGATCGACTGGACGCAGCCGGCCGAGGAGATCGACCGCCTGGTCCGCGCCTGCACGCCCTTCATGATGGTGCGCACGCGCTACCGCGGCCGGCCCGTATACATCATGCGGACCCGCTTCGACTCGACGCCCGTCGACGCCGCTCCCGGCATCATCGTCGACAACAATCCGCGCCTCAAGATCGCCACCGGCGAAGGCCTGATCACCGTCCTCATCGGGTACCGCATCAAGCCGTTCCCCTGGCTGTGGCCCCCGCGCTGGAACATGCCCCGCATCGGCGAACGCATGGAATGAACTCGTGCCAGCCCCCGTCTCCATCATCATCCCGGCCTTCAACCAGCTCGAATATTGCCGCGGGTGCGTGGCATCGCTGCTCGAAAATACCGCCCCGCCGTACAAGCTGATCCTCGTGGACAACGGCTCGACCGACGGCGTGGGCCCCTTTTTCGACTCCGTCCCCGGCGCCTGCGTCATTCACGCCGAAACGAACCGCGGCTTCGCGGGCGGCGTCAACCTCGGCCTCGCCGAAGCCGAAGGCCACGCCCTCCTGCTCAACAGCGACACCCTGGTGCCCCGGGGCTGGCTCGAAGTCCTGGTAAACGCGCTTGAATCGAGCGACGACATCGGCATGGTGGGACCCCGGAGCAACTGTGTGTCCGGCGGCCAGCAGATCGACGGCCTCTCCTTCTCCGGCCTCGACGACATCAACGCCTATGCGGCGGCGCGGGCGGAGTCGTATCGTGGACGCCTTCAAGACACGGACCGTCTCGTGGGATTCTGCCTGTTGATCCGCGACCGGGTGCTGCAAGAGATAGGCCCCTTCGACGAGGGCTTCGGCCCCGGCAACTACGAGGACGACGACTACTGCCTGCGGGTGCGGATGGCGGGGTACCGCCTGTGCATCGCCGACGACGCCTTCGTGTTCCACTACGGCAGCCGTACCTTCGCAGGCATGAACCTGGTGGGCGACGAATGGCGCGCCTTGATGGAACGAAACCGGCGGCGATTCATCGAGAAATGGACCCGGGACCAACGGGACACGGAGCGGTCGAGACAATTGAACGGCGAAGCCCGGGCGGCCCACGAGCGGGGCGACACGCGAGAGGCGCTGGACCTGCTGCGGCAGGCCCTCGAGGCGGACCCGACGCTCGCCTGCAACCACAACGACGTGGGCGCGCTGCTCTGGGATCTGGGTGAACGGGAACGGGCCTGGGACTGCTTCGCGCGCGCCCTGCGGCTCGATCCGCGGCACGAGGAGGCGCGCGGAAACCTGCGCGACGCGGCGGTCGTCCTCGAGCGGCAGGCCGAGGCGCAAGCCCTCCTGGACGAGGAGTGATTGGGCATGGAGGTGACCATTCGCGAGTACCGCGACGAAGACGAGGCGGAATGGATGCGGGTCCATGCGGTGATCCTCAGCATCTCCCACGCATGGAACTACACGATCCAGGAGCGCCCCGTGTACAAGCGGCCGTCCACGCGTCTGGTGGCCGTCGTGGACGGGCGGATCGCGGGGCTCACCGACGCCGAGTACGACACGGAGCCCGGCGAGATCTGCTTCCTGCGCGACAGCCTCGGCGGATACGTCCTCGAGTTCGGCCGCCTGCCCGAGTACGCCGGCCTGGGCATCGGCAAGAAGCTCATGGACGCTACCATCGAGGACGCCCTCAAGAAGGGGTACCACCGGCTCGAATACTGGACCCAGGACCGCGACGCCCAACGCTATTACCAGCGCCTCGGACTCAAGGAAATCGGGCGCCATTACCGGTTCCGCATGCGCGCGCCCGAGGCCGTCAAAGACCTCCTCGATCGCACCCGCATCGCCATCGAATACATCTACGGCGCCTGCCTCGTCGAGGAATGGCC
>CAYVOE010000274.1:0-7073 GCA_964452795.1 uncultured Nitrospiraceae bacterium | reverse complement strand
ACTGCGCTCAACCCGCTCCTGCGCAATGACAGACCCCGTCATTGCGAGGAGCGGCCCTCCGTGGAAATCCATACGGGAGGAGGGTGTACGTCGCTTAGGCCCGTGGCGCCTGTGGGCGCCCCAACAGAGCGACGCGGCAATCTCACCAGTCGTATGACTTCGCTACGTAGGCCATGGGCTCATGTGAGATTGCCGCGTCGCTTGCGTGTGGGTACCCATCGAAGGTATGGGTGCAACCAGAGGTTATTCCTTCGGCCTCCTGTACTCCAACAGGCGTCCGCTCCTCGCAATGACGGGTAGGGGCAGGCTCACCGCCCCATTGAGCGCAGTCCTCCGAGTACTGTGGCGGGTGGGGGCATTGCGCAGGAACGGATTGAACACAGTCCGCGTAGGCCTACGATCGGCGAGGCGGATGTCGGTGGCGGAACGGCCACGGTCCATTACCGGCCTGTATCGCTGCGTATGTATCCCCTTCGGGGGCTTTTCAGGATCCACCCACGCCAGCCTCGCATGCGACTCGGGCGCTCGCAATGACCCCGCGAGGCGCCCCCTCACAACTCGGCGCAGCCGGTCTACGCGGTCTCCTCGGCCAGGCGGGCGAACTCGCGGTAGCACAGGTACAGGGCGCGGGGGACGTGGAAGCAGCCCTTCCATTTCCCGCCCTTGAGGGGGAGCAGCACCTCGCCGCGACGGTTCAAATACCCGAACCACTCGCCGTACCGGGGGTCGGCGAAGCGGCTCCAGGCGTAGTCGTGGACGCGTCGGTAGGCCTCGAGGCATTTCTCCGACTTCGTCAGGCCATACCCCATGGCGAAGGCGACGAGGCTCTCGAGATGAGGCCACCACAATTTCTGATCCCACTCGAGCTGGAGCGGCGGCCGGCCGAGGGCGTCCATGAAGGCGAAGAGTCCGCCGTGCTCGGGGTCCCAGCCGTAGTCGAGGGCATTCAAAGCGATGTCGACGCACCGGTCGATGAGGTCTCGGTCGCCGCGGCGCCGGCCGATGTCCATGAGGAACCAGGTGGCCTCGATGGTGTGGCCGGGGTTGACCAGGCGGCCTTCGAAAGAATCTACGAAGGAGCCGTCGGGCGCCACGTGCTCGCGCAGGACGTTCCGTTCGCGGTCGTGGAAACAACAGAAGATCTCGGAGACGCACCAGTCCAGGGCCTCGTCCACTTCGCCGGGCTCGAGGAGCCACTCGAGCTCGAGGGCCAGGTTCGCCAGGATCATGGGCAGGGCCATCATCTTGAGCGGGCGCGTGCCGGGATAGGCCTTGTTGTACCGGCCCTTGGGATTCTCGCGGCGGCGCAGCACGTTGCCGTAGGCCTGACGCGCCACCTCCTTGTCCTCCTCGGAGCCGGTCGCCTTGGCGTACAGGCTGAAGGCCATGGCCGCGAAGCAGTCGGAAAAAATGTTGTAGGGCTGCACGAGGGGGCGGCCGGCACGGTCCAGGGCGAAGTACCACTGTCCGTCGTCGTCGCGCCCGTGGCGACGCAGAAAGTCGGCGCCCAGCTTCGCCATGTCGAGCCATTCGGGCCGGGCCTCGAGCCGGTCGTAGAGCATCGAGAAGAGCCAGACCTGCCGCGCCTGAAGCCAGACGAATTTGTCCGTGTCGAAGACCTGCCCTTCTCGGTCGAGGCAGGTGAAATAGCCGCCGTGCTCACGATCGGGCGAGTTCTTCATCCAGAAGGGGATGACGTCGTCGAGCAAAGCGGTGCGGTATTGTTGGGCGAGGGCGGCGAAATCGGTCATGGCGCCGGCGACTCCGTGTTGGCGATGGATGACTCGCAACTAAGCTATTTTCACTGAAACTGCAACATGAACCGCGCTACGAACCGCTTCTGATGGGCCCCCCGGAAGCGGGCAGACCCAGGATCTCGGTGCGGTAGCGGCGGTACAGGTTCCGGGCCGACTCGGAAGTCGAGTTGGGGCTCAGGAAATGGCTGAACTCGAAGGTGATGTGCTTCTCCACGTAGGGGTCCACCATCTCGAGCTTCTCCTTGAGCAGGGGCCAGTCGATGGACGGGAATTTGTACGGGAACCCTCGGGAGAAGGTCTCGCAGTTGTTCCAGCACCGGATGTTGTGGCGCCCGCAGACTTCGGAGATCTCCCTGGCGAAGAGCTCGAGCTCGAAGAGGGGGTCGAGGTCGGGCTGGTGCGAGCACGATCCGTCCTGCATGGCGCAGATGTCGATGAGGTCGCCCGCCTCGGTGAACAGACGGTCCCAGCCCTCGACGAACTTGCTGTGCCGGTCGGCCGGCGGCTCGCCCGCGAAGGTAAGGGACGGGTAGCCCGGCGAGATCAACGTCGGCTTGTCGGGGTGCAGCTCCTTCATGAGTCCCGCGTAGGCGCGGAAGACGTCGCTGACGCCCGAATGGTATCCGAAGGGTTCGGGTGAGATGTACCACCCGGCGAAGGCGGGATGGTCGCCGTAGCGCTCGTTGAGCTCGCGGATCACGGCAGGCCCCAGGGCCAGCAGGGAGGCCCAGTATTCGTCGACGCTCTTGCGGAACTCGCCGCTTTCGTAGCTGCCCATGAAGAACTGCATGCCGCAGCGATGGGCCTCGTCGAGGAACATCCGGCACAGGTCGGGGGCCTTGGGCTTCTTGAGCAGGGCCGACGGATAGGCGCAGCGGTCCCGATAGACGGGCCGGATGATGATGACCGTGTCGATGCCGGCCTCTTTCATGGTGTCGAACTCGCGGCGCCACTCTTCGGGCCCCCAGTTCTGCGAAGGGATGTCCACGGTGATTTCGTCGAGAAAGGTTCCGCTGATGTGCTTCATGCCCCGCTCCCCGCGGCACCGGCCTTGACCTCCGGCGTCGGTGCGTCCGCGGCCTCGGACGAGAGGTTTTCGGCCCATTCGAGCCGGCCCACATGCCAGTTGAAGTATCGTTTGAACAGTAGCGCCAGGACGGCGGAGGCCGCAAGCAACAGGGCCGCTTCGCCGTACCGGCCGACGTAGAGCTGCACCAGGGCGAGGATGCCGAGGGCGATCCAGGAGAAGCCCAGCACCGACGCGCCGAATCCCGCGAGGATGAGGTGGCGCGGCTCGCCTTCGGGCGCGCCGTCCTCTTGATGGACGGCGGCGCGGACGGGTCCCCACCATCCCATGGGGCGGGCGCGGCGGTAGAAGCGCTTGAGCACGTCCATCCGCTCGGGGGGCGTGAGCAGGGCGACGGTGGCCCACATGACCGTGGTGATGGCGAGGGCGATGGCCGACTGGACCATGGCCATGCTCTGGGCCTGGGCTTCGCCGAGGTCGATCTGGGCCTGCCACCAGTCCCATTGCTTGAGCGCGGCGCCCAGGCCGAAATAGACGAGGGGACCTCCGATGGACGCGGCCATCCACGACCACAGGTTGGCGCGCCACCACCACCACTGGGCCCAGCCGTGAACCGCCGCGGGAGCGAACATGCCGATCATGAGCACGGCGATGCCGATGAGCGAATCCGACGCGTACACCACTACGATGCCGCCGAGGGCCACGGCCACGGTAAAGAGCCGGCCCAGCCACAGGGCGCGGCGCTCGGAGGGTTCGCCGACGAAGGGGCGGTACACGTCGTGGAGCAGGGTCTGGGCGCAGTAGTTGAGCTGACCGCTGAGGGTGGACATGACCGACGCCAGCAAGGCCGCCAGGGCCAGGCCGAGGAACCCCACGGGCAGGTAGTTCGACAGAAGGTAGCCGTAGGCCTTTTCCCGCTCCTCCGCGTTGGCGTGATAGATTTCGGGCCGATCGGCGATGGCGCCCAGAGCCGGGAGGGTCAGGATCAGGAGCATGAGAAAGAGGGTCACCTCGGTCCACACGCCCACCTTGGCCGCCTCCCGTCCGCTCCGGCACGAGAACAGGCGCTGCCCTTCAAGCACCACGCCGCCGCCCGCGCCCAGGGTGGTGACGATCATCCAAGCCGCCACGGTGAGGGGGCCGAAGACGCGGTGACCGGGCACGGGATAGGCCGAGAGGATTTCGCCGGCCTGCTCGGGGTGAGCCGCCTGGATGGCGGACACCAGGCCGTGGGGGCCGCCGAAGGCCACCAGCACCATCAACGTGAGGGCCACGTTGGCGGCGACGATGATGAACGACTGGAAGGCGTCGGTGACCAGCACGCCCGCGAATCCGGAGATCCAGACGTAGACCAGAAGAACCGGCAGCACGAGGAGCAGGGTCATGGCCTTGTCTTCGATCCCGAAGACGGGGCCGAAGATCATGTGGACCCCCAGCAGGCCCGCGCCGAGCCAGGGCACATTGCCGAGGAACACGCTGAACAGGGAGTTGTAGGTGCGCAGCCCCATTCCGCCCCCTCCGCCGTAGCGCAGGCCGAAGAACTCGGGTCCCGTGGCGATGCCGAGCTGGCGCCACCGCACCGCGAACAACATGGCGGCGATGAGGATCCCGAGGCCGAAGCGCGAGAAGTACCACCACGACGCCGACAGGCCCACGACGGCCGCCATGCCGCAGTACACGGGCGCCACGTCGGCGTTGACATAGGTGGCCGCCATGGAGATGCCGTTGATCCAGCCTTTCATCTTGCGTCCGGCCAGGAAGTACCCTTCCTCGGCCTGGCGGCGCGTGCCCAGGATGCGCGGCGCCAGGATCCCCAAAACGAAGGAGATGACGAGGTACAGGGCGACGATGGCGGCGTCCAGGGGCCGGTTCATCGGACCACCTCGTCGAGGGCGAGGAGCCGGATCTCGCCGAGATAGAGGGGGTGGCCGTTGGGACGCTTGCGGACCGTGATGCGCAGGTGGCGCAGCGATTGCTCGTCGAACTCGAACCCGTTCATGCCGTCGGCGGAGGCCAGGGGAACGTCGAGGACGGGCCGCAGGGCGTCGGGCGTCGGACCCGCCTCCAGCACCAACCGGTCGGCGAAGCAGCGGTCGTCGAGGCCGCCCGTGCGCACCGTCAGGCGTCGGCAAGCGACTTCCCGGCCGAGATCCGCCGTCAGGGTGACCGCGAAGTCTTCGCCCTCCTCCGGCACCGTCCAACCGGCGGACAAGCCGTCTCCGTGGTGACCTTCTATCACGCCGTCCGTGAGGGTGGCCGCCGTGCGGGAGCCCCGGTCGGGCGCCGGATGCACGTCGAGGGCGACGCCCTCCAACAGGTTGCGTTCGCGCAGATACTCGGGGGCCGCCGTCTTTCGCACGGCCTCGACGACCTTTCGCGCCTCCCCGTGCCGCTCGGTCGGGGCTTCGAGGGGGTTCTCGTCGAGGAGGTAATAGGCCAGGGCCGTGGCGGCCATCGAGTTCATCCAGCCCGTATAGGCGTGGTAGGCGCCGTAGTTGGGGTCGTATCGGGTGCCGTAGTACTCCCCGTGCTCCATGTCGTAGGACCGGAACCAGCAGCCGTCCAGGCGCGGGTCGGGGTTCTCGAACTGGATGCGGACGAGGTAGTCGAGGACCGATTCCAGGGCTTGGCGGGCGACGTCGCTGGGCGCGGCCTTGTAGGCCTCCCAACGGCGCAGGGCCGCCGACGTCGTGGTATAAAGCTGGTCGGTGAGGGGCTCGCCCGCGCGGGTGTGAATCGAGCAATCGTTGTTGTAGGCGTACCCGATCTCGGCCTCGTTCATATCGCCGGGCTGTATCAGGTAGCCGTACCGTTGCACGTCCGGCCGGGCGAGGTAGGCCTTGCATTCCGCGCGGTACCGGTCGATCAGTTGCTGCCGCAGGGGCGTCGACGGCTCGAGATAATGAATCGCGATGGAGAGGCCGCGCTCGCCGAGGCCCTGGTACTGCCCTCCGCTGGGCAGATGCGCCAGCGCTCCCGGCGTCGCCGTGGCGGAGCCGTAGATCCGGATGAGATCGCGGATCGAGTCGAGGTACAGCGCGTCGCCCGTGGCCCGGTAGGCGTAGTGATTCCGATACAGGCACCAATCGGTCACGTTGCTGAACCCGTTGGCGATGCGGAGGGCGAACCGGCCCTGGGCGTTGACCGTGTCGGGCGTGGTCACCCAGTAGGACAGGGTGCCGTCCTCGCGGGCCGTGTCGCGGGCGAACTCGACGGCGGCCAGGGCCGACTCGAGGTACTCGGCCTTGCCCGTGCGCGTGTAGAGCCACGCCAGGAACTCGGCATTGCGGTTGTTGTCGTCCTGCGGATAGATGGCGTCGTTGCCCGTGGGCATCCATTTGAAGGCGCCGTAGGTGGGCTTGTCGGGGTCGGTGAGCTGGCACTCCATCAGCCACCGGGCCAGGTTCTCGGCTCGCTCGAGCCACGCCGCCTCGCCGGTGAGGTCGCCGTAGAGGTGGAAGGCCTTGCCGACCATGGCCTGGCAATCGGCGCGGAAGGCCGAGGGAAGGTCTTCCGCCTTGCCCGCGTAGAGGGCGCCGATCTCGAGGGTGCTCTTGATGCCCTCGCTGCCGTCGGGCCGCGGCATGGTGCCGGACGCCAGGAACCACGCCATGTTCCGGTCCAGCGCCCGGCGGTACATATACTCCCGCGGTCGAACGGAATGAATTTGAGCGGTCTCGTTCCGGCCGCGGCCGCGCTCGACCCGGACGGCGATGCGGTAATCGCCTTCGGGCGGCGCCGCGCACCGGGCCACGTACCGGCCCGGTTCGACTTCCTCGACGGAATCGAAGGAGAGGCCCGCCGCCTCGACGCGCACCGCGGCTCCCGGCTCCGTTTTGACCCGCACCTCGATGGGATCTCCGGGCAGGCTCCACCGCCGGGGATGAGTGCTCGCTTCGAGGGGCAGCCAGCGTTCCCGGGCGGCGTCGCGGCGGTCTTCCGGCAGGAGTTCGACGGCCAGCCCTCGGAGCAGGTCCTCCCACCGGCGGGTGAGGCGATAGTTGTGGCGGCGGAACGTGCTCAGCGACGTGGCGGCATAGTAGAGCTGCCCCTCGCCGTGCGCCACCGACACGAGGCCGTTCCAACGGTACTCGTTGAGGCCGCGCTTCGGCGGCGCCGGATAGAGGTGGCTGCGGTCCTGGCTCCACGCCACGGGCTTCTCGCCCCGGGTAAGGGGGCCGCCGGCGTCAACGGCCTGAGGCGCGCCGTTCTTGACCTGGAGCGTATAGGGTCGGTGAAGGGCGACGTTGCGGCCCGTCGTGTCGTAAATTTCGATGCCGCCCAGCACG